>NZ_VRVH01000100.1:0-14355 GCF_008040095.1 Methylobacterium sp. WL6
GCTGCGAGGGCGGCTGCGCGGTCGCGGTCTGGCTCGGCATCTGCGGCGTCGAAGCCGCCGCCATCCGGCCGGGCTTGGGGCGTGCGGCGGATGCATCGTCGCCCGGCAGCGTCATGGTCGGGACCGGCGAGATCGGGGACGATTCCGCCTGGGCCTCGCGCTGGACCGCCGGGGGCGGGGTGTCCGGCCGGACCACGACGGTGCGGACCTTGCGCGGCTGGCCGAACACGTCGAACGAGGCTGAGCCCGGCGTGAGGTTGGCCGTCTCGCCGCGATCCTGTGCCGACCGATCCTGCCCTTGCGCCGCGCGGGCGGCCTGGGCCACGTCGAGGGGCTGCTCCTCGCGGTTGACGATGCGGATCTGGCTGTCCTTGGCCTTAGGCTCGTAGATCTGGCGGTTCTGGTCCGGGATCTCGACGCCGTCGGCGACCTTCGGCGCGACCTTCACCGGCGAGGTGTCGGCCTGGATCACCGGCACGCCGCCGCCGCTGCCGCCGCGGCTCAGGCCCTTGTAGGTCAGTGCGCCGGTCACCGCGACGACGACGACGGCGACGCCCGCGCCGACCGTGATCAGCCGCCGGCGCGGCTTCACCCGCTTCAGGCTGCGCTGGTCGTAGGCCTCGGAACCGCCGTCTTGGTAGGTCTGCGCGTCGCCGTAGGCCACCGGCTGGTCGGAGCCGTGGTCGACCGAGGCGAGATACTGGTCGAACGCGTCGGCCGGGGTGTTGCGCTGCGGCTCGGCGTAATCGTTCGGATGATGGGCGGCCTCGTTGCCGAAGCTTGGCTCCTGGCGGCCGCGATGGGCGGACGCCTGGGGCGCGGGCTCGCGCCGGTCGTCGCGGGCGGCGAGGAGGGCGCGGAAAGGATCGTCCTGGCCGACGATGCGGGCGAGTTCCGCCAGCGGGTCGGGCTTCTGCGCGGCAGGTTCGACGGCCCGCGGGGCCGGCGAAGGCTGCTGCAGATCGCGCGCGAAGGCGTCGAAATCGACAGGCGCACGCGAAGCGTTCGTCATGGCAGCATCCTCATCCTACGCCGACTTAGGGGGCGCACTCATCGCATCGCGTCCGGAGCGCTCACGCCAAGCACGGCGAGACCGGATGCCAGGACGCCTCGCAGCGCTTCGATCAGCGCCAGCCTCGCCCGAGTCGACTTTCGGTCGGTTGGATTAACAAACCGTAATTGCGGCAAGTCTTTGCCCTTGTTCCAGAAACTATGCAGGCTGCTCGCCGTTTCATAGAGGTGGAACGCGATCCGGTGCGGTTCGTGGGCGGCGGCGGCCGCCTCCAGCACGCGGGGGTATTGCGCGATCAGCCGCAGCATCTCGGCCTCGCCCGCATCGGACAGCAGCGCGAAGTCCGCATCCCCCAGCGCCGCCGCATCGGCGGGATCGAAGTCGGGGAACGCCTCGCGTGCCTGCCGCTGCACCGAGCGGATGCGGGCATGGGCGTACTGGACGTAGAAGACCGGGTTGTCCTTCGACTGCTCGACCACCTTGGCGAGGTCGAAATCGAGGGTCGCGTCGTTCTTGCGGTAGAGCATCATGAAGCGGATCGCGTCGCGGCCGACCTCGTCGATGACCTCGCGGAGCGTCACGAACTCGCCCGAGCGCTTGCTCATCTTCACGGGCTCGCCCGCGCGCAACAGCCGCACCAGCTGGCACAGCTTCACGTCGAGGCTCGCCCGCCCGTCGGTGACCGCCTTCACCGCCGCCTGCATGCGCTTGACGTAGCCGCCGTGGTCGGCGCCGAGGACGTCGATCAGCTCGGTGGCGCCGGCGAGGTACTTCGCCCGGTGGTAGGCGATGTCGGAGGCGAAGTAGGTGTAGGAGCCGTCCGACTTCAGCAGCGGCCGGTCGGTGTCGTCGCCGAAATCCTTGGTGCGGAACAGGGTCTGCTCGCGGTCCTCCCAATCCTCCGGCACCTGCCCCTTGGGCGGCGGCAGGCGGCCCTCGTAGACGAGGCCCTTCTCGCGCAGCTCCGCGAGCAGCGCCGCGACCGCGCCGCCGCCCTCCCCCTGCAGGGTGCGCTCGGAGAAGAACACGTCGTGGTGGATGCCGATCGCGGCGAGGTCCCCGCGGATCATCGCCATCATCGCGGCGATGGCGGTCTCGCGCACCACCGGCAGCCATTCGGATTCCGGTTGCCCGAGCAGCGCGCGGCCGTGGGTCTCGGCCAGAGCCTGGCCGACCGGGACGAGGTAGTCGCCGGGATAGAGACCCTCGGGGATCGCCCCGACCTCCTCGCCCAGCGCCTCGCGGTAGCGCAGGTAGGCGGAGCGGGCGAGCACGTCGACCTGGGCGCCGGCGTCGTTGATGTAGTACTCGCGCGTCACCTGCCGGCCGGCGGCGACGAGGAGGTTGGCCAGCGCGTCGCCGAACACCGCCCCGCGGCCGTGCCCGACATGCATCGGGCCGGTCGGGTTGGCCGAGACGTACTCGATGTTGACCGGGCCGCCCGCCATCCGTCCGCGCCCATAGCCGGCGGGATCGGCCAGCACGCCGCGCAGAACGCCGTGGAACACGGTGGGCGCGAGGCGCAGATTGATGAAGCCGGGGCCGGCGACCTCGGCTCCGACCACGCGCGGGTCCGTGCGCAGCTCGGCGGCCAGCGCCTCGCCCAACGCCTTCGGGTTGGTCTTGGCCTCCTTGGCGAGCACCAGGGCGGCGTTGGTGGCGAGGTCGCCGTGGCTCGCGTCGCGCGGCGGCTCGACCACGACCCGGGCGAGGTCGAGGCCTTCGGGCAGCGTCCCGCCGCGGACCAGCGCCTCGACGGCCTCGCGCACGCGCGCCTCGAACAGGGCGAAGATGTTCATGATCGTGTCAAATCCGCTCGCACCGGCGCCCGACGATGCGACGGTGTCTCATCCCCGCGCCATAGCAAGGGGGGGCGGAGGTGTCACGGCAGGGACGGCTCCGCGGCGCTGGTCCACCCTTGCAGGACCGTGCGCAGCGGCTCCGGCAACGCGACGGGCCGGCGGGTGGCGCGGTCGACGTAGACGTGCACGAAGAAGCCCTCGGCTGCGGCCTCGTCGGCGTCGCCGCGGAACAGCCCGATCTCGTAGCGCACGCTCGACCGGCCGATCCGCGCGACGCGCACGCCGGCGGTGACCACGTCCGGGAAGGCGATCGGCGCGTGGTAGCGGCAGCCGGTCTCGACGACGAGGCCGATCACCGGGGATCGCGCGATGTCGAGCACGCCGGCCTCGACCAGCAGGCCGTTCACCGCGGTGTCGAAGAACGCGTAGTAGACCACGTTGTTGACGTGCCCGTAGACGTCGTTGTCGGCCCAGCGCGTGCCGATCGAGACGTGGCGCGGATAGGACGCCCGGTTCGTGGCGGCGCGGAGTGAGGTGGCGGCGTTCGGGGCAGGCGTCTCGCGCATCGCGGCGTCCATCGGGCAGGGCACGTGATGCCCGGTCTACCAGATCGCGGGCGGCGTTTCGCGCATCCGGGCGGCTCGATCCGCACCCGGGATCGCTTCCCGGCTGGGCGGATCGCGCGCATCGCCTGAGCAACCCGCGGAGATTTTGTGCAGAGCCGCGTCCGCGATTTGACGGGCTGGTTCGAGCGGTTACCGTTCCCCGTCTCGGGCCCGCCGCGAGCGGGTCGGGTCGCGTTCGGAAGAGGTGGCCGATGGACGAACCCGCCGCAGCGATGAATGTCGGGGTCTTCATCCCGATCGGCAACAACGGCTGGTTGCTCTCCGAGAATGCTCCGCAATACAAGCCGAGCTTCGCCCTCAACAAGGCGGTGACGTTGAAGGCCGAGGGCTACGGCCTCGACTTCGCCCTGTCGATGATCAAGCTGCGCGGCTTCGGCGGCAAGACCGAGTTCTGGGACCACAACCTCGAATCGTTCACGCTGATGGCCGGGCTCGCCGCCGTCACCTCGCGGATCAAGCTCTACGCCACGGCGCCGACTCTGTGCTTCCCGCCCGCGATCACGGCGCGGATGGCCGCGACGATCGACTCGATCTCCGAGGGACGCTTCGGCCTCAACCTGATCACGGGCTGGCAGAAGCCGGAATATTCGCAGATGGGCCTCTGGCCCGGCGACGCCTTCTTCGCCGACCGGTACCGGTACCTCTCGGAATACGCGCAGATCCTGCGCGAGCTCTGGGAGACCGGGCGCAGCGACCTCAAGGGCCAATACTTCCAGATGGACGATTGCCGCCTGAGCCCGCGGCCGCAAGGTGCGATGAAGGTGATCTGCGCCGGCCAGAGCGAGGCCGGCATGGCCTTCACCGCAACCTACGCCGACTACAATTTCTGCTTCGGCAAGGGCGTGAACACCCCTACCGCCTTCGCGCCGACGGTCGCGCGCCTCGAGGCCGCCAAGGCGAAGACCGGCCGCGACGTCTCCTCCTACGTGCTGTTCATGGTGATCTCCGACGAGACCGACGCCGCCGCTCACGCCAAGTGGGAGCACTACAAGGCGGGCGCGGACCAGGAGGCGATCGCCTGGCTCGGCGTGCAGGGCGCGGCCGACACGAAGTCCGGCGCCGACACCAACGTGCGCCAGATGGCCGACCCGACCTCGGCGGTGAACATCAACATGGGCACCCTCGTCGGCTCGTTCGAGAGCGTGGCGCGGATGCTCGACGCGGTGATGACCGTGCCCGGCACCGGCGGGGTGCTGCTGGTGTTCGACGATTTCCTGAAGGGGCTCGACGATTTCGGGCAGAAGATCCAGCCGCTGATGCAGACCCGCCGGCACGTCGCCGCGGCTGCGGCGCCGCTCTCCGAGGTCGCGTGATGGAGGCGCCCGCCGGATACCGCGACGCCGCCGGCCGCTTCGGCGGCGTGACGCTGCCCGCGCGGCCCGAGCCGATCGCCTTCGCGCCCGAGGCCACCGCGCTCATCGTCGTCGACATGCAGAACGCCTACGCGACGAAGGGCGGCTACCTCGATCTGGCCGGCTTCGACGTGTCGCAGACCGGGCCGGTGATCGGCCGCATCGCCGCCGCCGTCGCGGCCGCGCGGGCGGCCGGCATCGTCGTGCTGTGGTTCCAGAACGGATGGGACGCCGACTACGTCGAGGCCGGGGGGCCGGGCTCGCCGAACTGGCACAAGTCCAACGCGCTGAAGACCATGCGCCGGCAGCCGGGGCTGAACAGCCGGCTGCTGACCCGCGGCACCTGGGACTACGACCTCGTCGACCCGCTGAAGCCGCAGGCCGGCGACATCGTGATGGGCAAGCCGCGCTACAGCGGCTTCTACAACACGGCGCTCGACAGCACCCTGCGGGCGCGCGGCATCCGCACCCTGATCTTCACCGGAATCGCCACCAACGTCTGCGTGGAATCGACCCTGCGCGACGGGTTCTTCCTCGAATACTTCGGCATCGTGCTGGCTGACGCCACCCACCAGGCCGGCCCGCCGAGCCTGCAGGAGGGCGCGCTCCTCAACATCGAGGCGTTCTTCGGCTGGGTCTCGGACGTGGCGGCCTTCGAGAGGGCGCTCGGTGCCGAGCCGCGTCGCACCGAAGCCGCTGAGTGATTGCCAACGGAAAGTCCCGAACACAATGCCCAAGACCGTCGTGATCCCGCCGGGCACCGGCAAGCCCCTGGCGCCCTACGTGCCCGGAACCCTGGCCGACGGCGTGCTCTACGTCTCGGGCACGCTGCCGCTCGACGCCGACGCCAACGTCGTCCATGTGGGAGACGCGTCGGCCCAGACCCGCCACGTGCTCGAGACGATCAAGGGCGTCGTCGCGGCCGCCGGCGGGACCATGGACGACGTGACCTTCAACCACGTCTTCCTGAAGGACTGGGCCGACTACGCGGCGATCAACGCGGTCTATGCCGAATACTTCCCCGGCGAGAAGCCGGCGCGCTACTGCATCCAGTGCGGGCTGGTGAAGCCGGACGCGCTGGTCGAGATCGCCTCTGTGGCGCATGTCGGCAGGCCGGTCGGCGCGCTCGCCGTCGACACCTCAGTCTGATGCCGGTCCATCACGACGTCGCCGGCGACGGCGCGCGGACCGTCCTGCTCTCGCCGGGGCTCGGCGGGATGGCGGGTTACTTCGCGCCGCAGATGCCCGCGCTGGATCCGCACTTCCGCGTCCTGACCTACGACCATCGCGGCACCGGCCGCTCGAAGGGCCCGCTCGAGCCCGGCCACGACATCGCGGCGATGGCGGAGGACGCGCTGTCGGTCCTCGACGCCACCGGCACCGCGAGGGCGGACGTCGTCGGGCACGCGCTCGGCGGGCTGATCGCGCTGCAATTGGCGCTCAACCACCCGACGCGCGTCGGGCGCATCGTCGTGATCAACGGCTGGGACGCGATCGATTCCGCGACGCTGCGGTGCTTTTCCGCCCGCAAGGCGCTCCTGAACCATGCCGGCCCCGAGGCCTTCGTCCGCGCGCAGGCGATCTTCCTCTATCCCGCCCGGTGGCTGTCCGAGAATGCCGCGCGGGTGGCGGCGGACGAGGCGCATGCGCTGGCGCATTTCCCCGGGCCCGAGACGGTGCTCGCGCGGATCGGCGCGCTGGAGCGCTTCACCCTGGCCGGGCGGCTCGGCGCGATCCCGCACGAGACCCTGGTGATGGCCGCCCGCGACGACGTGCTGGTGCCCTACACCGCCTCCGAACGCCTCGCCGCCGGCCTCGCCAAGGCCCGCCTCGACCTCGTGGCCGAGGGCGGCCATGCCCACAGCGTCACGCGGGCGGAAGCCTTCAACCGGACGCTGCTCGACTTCCTGCTCTGATTGGGCGGAAACTCTCCGAGGCCGGCTCGAACAGCGGCACCTGGCGCATCTCCGGCACCAGCACCAGGCCCCTGTCGGTGATGCGGATCTGCGGGATCACCGAGAGCGGGATCAGGTTGAAGCCCATGTAGGGGATGGTGCAGCCGGCCCGCTCCCAGGCGACCTTCAGGGCGCGGACCTCCTCGGCGACCGCGCCGACGCGCTTGTCCGAGAGCAGGCCCGCCACCGGCAGCGGCACCATCGCGCCGACCGCGCCGTCCTCGACCACGCAGACCCCGCCCTGATGCGCCGCGACGGCGTCGACCGCGACCCGCATGTCGGCCGCGTTCAGCCCGGCGACGATGAGGTTGTGCGAATCGTGGCCGACGCTGCTCGCCACCGCGCCGCGCTTCAGCCCGAAGGCGCGCAGCAGCCCGTGCGCGGCGTGGCCGCCGAGCCCATGCCGCTCTACCACGGCGACGTGGCACAGATCGTTCTCGGCGAGCGTCGTCGGCCAGTCCGCGGAAGGCGTCAGGGCCACGCGCTCGTGGACGAGCTCGATGCCGGGCAGCGTCGTGCGGATCGCGTTGACGGTGCAGGGGGCTTCCGGCAGCGTCGGGATCAGCGACGGCACCGGCACCGGCAGGTGGACGGTGGCGTAGGCGCGCGCCGGGTAGCGGTAGGGGCGCGACAGGGCCGCGTCGAGGCGCGGCGTGATCAGGCGGTTCTCGACCACCAGCTCGCCGCCGTACCAGGTCGATTGCGGCACGAGGTCGTCGTCGAGCAGCACGAGGTCGGCCCGCCGGCCGCCGCCGAGGCCGCCGATCTCGCCGTCGAGGCCGTAGCGCGTCGCGGGGTGCAGCGAGCCCATCGACCAGGCCGCTGGCTTCGGGATGCCCATCCGCACCGCCTCGCGCACCACCCAGTCGAGCCCGTAGGCGAGGAGGTCCTCGGCGTCGCGGTCGTCGGTGCAGCAGCAGACTCGCTTCCAGGCGGCGCCGTAATCGACCACCGTGCCGATCGCCTTCGGCAGCGAGTGCCACGGCGTCGTCGGCGGCCCGCCGCGCAGGAAGATCCAGATGCCGGCGTCGAGCAGGTCGTCGGCGATGTCGCGGTCGATCGCCTCGTGGGTGTCGGTGACGCCGGACGCGGCGTAGGCGGCGACGAAGTCGCGGCCGTAGATGTGGCCCGAGACCGGGCGCCCGCGCGACAGCGAAGCCGCGATGATCGCGTGGGCGCGGGGATCGCCCTCGGCGACCGCGACGAAATCCATCTTCTCGCCCAGGCCCAAGGCCTCGGGCCAGGCGTCGAACAGGGCGGCGATCTTCTCGGCGGTGAGGTCGCCGCCGGCGGTCTCCAGCTCCGGCGTCGTCGCCGGCACCGTGCTCGGCACGGTGAGGTAGATGTTGAGCGCCGCCGCGCGGGCATCCTCCAGCATCCAGGCGACGCCGTCGGCATCGAGCACGTTGCCGATCTCGTGGCTGTCGCAGACGATCGTCGTCGTGCCGTTCAGAAGTGCCGCCTCGGCGTAGGCGCAGGCGGTGATCATGCTGCTTTCGATGTGCAGATGCGGGTCGACGAGGCCCGGCGCGATCAGCCCGCCGCCCGCATCGAACCGCGCCGCGCCGCTGCGATGGCTGCCGGCGGGCTTCACCGCGGCGATCCGGCCGCCCGCGATCCAGACCTCGCGCTCGGGCAGGATGCGGTCGGAATAAGTCGAGAGCACCCGCGCGCCGGCGATCACGAGGTCCGGCTCGGCCCGGCCCGACGCCACGTCGGCGAGGCGGCGCGTCATCTGCGCGAGCGGCGCGACGGAGAAGCGGTTCAGCGGCGCTGGGGACATCGGGTCGGACACTCTCGCGGGCGGATGGAGGCGATCCGGGCACGCATCGTGCCAGGGCGGCCGGACCGGTCGACAGGACCGAGGTTCCACCCGAGAGGCGGCGAAACCATGCCCGACTTCGATCTCGCGATCCGCGGCGGCACCGTCGTCACCGCCGCCGACACGCTGCGTGCCGAGATCGGCATCCGCGACGGCCGCATCGTCGCGGTGGCCGAGCGGGTGGCGGACGCGGCCCGGACCATCGACGCGTCCGGGCTGCTGGTGCTGCCGGGCGGCATCGACAGCCACGTCCACATCGCGCAGCCCTCGGGCCCCGGCATCGTCATGGCCGACGACTTCGCCTCGGCGACGCGGGCGGCCGCCGCCGGCGGCAACACCTGCGTGATGCCGTTCGCGTTGCAGCCGCGCGGCGGCTCCCTGCGCGCGGCGGCCGAGGCCTATCGCGGTCTGGCCGAGGGGCAATGCCACGTCGACGCGGCGATCCACCTGATCGTCTCGGACCCGACCGAGGCGGTGCTCGGCCAGGAGCTGCCGGCGCTGATCGCCGCCGGCTACACCTCGTTCAAGGTCTTCATGACGTACGACGACTTGGTCCTGAACGACCGGCAGATCCTCGACGTGTTCGACGTCGCCCGTCGCGAGGGCGCCCGCGTGATGGTCCATGCCGAGGGCTACGACGCGATCCGCTACCTCGGCGAGCGCCTGGAGAAGGCCGGGGAGACCCGGCCCTTCGGCCATGCGCTGTCGCGGCCGCAACCGGTCGAGCGCGAGGCGGCGCATCGGGCGATCAGCCATGCCGAGCTGGTCGACCTGCCGATCGTCATCGTCCACGTCTCGGGCGAGCAGGCGATGGAGCAGATCGCGTGGGCGCAGGGGCGCGGCCTGAAGATCCATGCCGAGACCTGCCCGCAATACCTGACGCTGACGGCCGACGACATGAAGGGGATCGGCGACGACCCGATGTCGGGCGCGAAGTACGTCTGCTCGCCGCCGCCGCGGGATGCCGCGAGCCAGGCGGCGATCTGGTCCGGCCTGCAGCGCGGGATCTTCGACGTGGTCTCCTCCGACCATTGCCCGTTCCGCTACGACGACCCCCAGGGCAAGCTCAACCCGCGCGGAAGAACCTCCTTCCGCTGGATCCCGAACGGCATCCCCGGCATCGAGACCCGGCTGCCGGTGCTCTTCTCCGAGGGCGTGTCGAAGGGCCGGATCTCGCTGAACCAGTTCGCCGCGCTCACCGCGACGAACCACGCCAAGCTCTACGGCCTGTATCCGAAGAAAGGCTCGATCGGCCCCGGCTTCGACGCCGACCTGACCCTGTGGGACCCGAACCGCCGCGAGAAGATCACGCAGGCGGCGCTCCATCACGGCGCCGACTACACCCCCTGGGAGGGGTTTTCGGTGACCGGCTGGCCGGTGATGACGATCGCGCGCGGGCAGGTCGTCGCCGAGGACGGCCGGGTGCTGTCCGTGCCGGGCCAGGGCCGCGTGCTCGACCGGAGCATCGTGCCGGGCTGAAGGTCAGGCCGCCCCGGTATCCCGAAAGATCCGGTCCGGTGCGAACGGCGTCGCGGTGAGCCGCGCGCCGGTCGCGTCGCGGATCGCGTTAGCGAGCGCCGGGGCGACCGGGTTGAACGGGCTCTCGCTCATCGATTTCGCGCCGAGCGGGCCGATGCTGTCGTGGGTGTCGGCGAACAGCACCTCGGTCGCCGGCACGTCGGCGCAGGCCGGGATGTGGTAGTTCCGGAACGTCTGGGTGATCACGCGGCCGGCCTCGTCGAGACGCACGTCCTCGTACAGCGCCGCGCCGAGGGCCTGCGCGACGCCGCCCTCGACCTGCCCGCGGCACTGCATCGGGTTGATTACGCGGCCGGCATCGGCCGCGTGGACGCTGCGCAGGATCCGGACCTCGCCGGTCCCCGGATGCACGGCGACCCGGAACGCCTGGACGTTGAAGGCGACCGAGCGCGGCGAGCCGTCGGCCCGGCCTTCCGCTTCGAGCGGACCCTCGGCGATGAGGTCGGCCAACGCGATGCGGCCCCCCGGAACGATCACGTGGTCGCCCTCGAGGCGGCAGTCGGCGGTCGCGGCGCCCGCCTGCGCCGCCGCCCGGGTCAGGATCGCGCGCGCGAGCGCCTCCGCCGCGTTCAGCGTCGCGCGCCCCGCCACGACGATGCCGGTGCTGCCGTAGGCGCCGGTGTCGTGGCCGACCGCGTCGGTGTCGGAGGCGCGGATGCGGATGCGGTCCGGCGCGGTGCCGAGGGCGGCGGCCGCGATCTGCGCATGCACGGTGGTGGTGCCGTTTCCGAACTCGGCGGTGCCGACCGAAAGCTCGTAGACGGCGCCGTCGGAAGGGTCGCCATCACCGCGACGGACCCCCTCTCCCGTGCGGTGGAGGGCTGGGGTGAGGGACGAGGACGCGCAGGAGAGGCCATGCCCCTCACCCTGTCCCGCTTCCTCTGGGAGAGGGGACCCGCGATCGGGTGGCCCGGACAGGGAAAGGCGGATGCGCGCGTCCGAAAAATGCCCGCGCGGGGGGATCGTGTCGATCATCGCCATCGCCATGCCCTCGCCGACACGCCAGCCCTCCGGAGCCGGGTCGCCGCCGGGGGCCGCCATCGCGCGCTCGGCGAGGTCGAGGCACTGGTCGAGGCCGTAGCTGCCGTATTCGACGTCGTGCGGCTCCAGGCTGGTCGAGACCATCGGGTCGCCGGGCCGCACCGCGTTGCGGCGGCGCATCGCGTAAGGGTCGAGGCCGAGGTCGCGGGCGAGCTCGTCCATCGCCGATTCGACGGCGAAGATCGTCTGGCTGAGGCCGTAGCCGCGGAAGGCGCCGGCCGGCAGGGTGTGGGTGTAGACGGCGTAGCCGTCGACGCGCTTGTTCGGGCAGCGATAGGCGCCGATCACCTCGTTGGTGCCATGGTGGAGCACGCCGCCGGCATGGTTGCCGTAGGCCCCGGTGTTCGAGACGACGTCGAGCTGGATCGCGGTGAGCGTGCCGTCGGCTCGCGCGCCGAGCTTCACCCGGACCCGCATCGGATGGCGGGTGGTGGTGGCGGTGAACTGCTCATGGCGGGTGAGCTCCCACTTCACCGGGCGCCCGGTGCGGAGCACCGCCAGCGCGACGAGGTCCTCGGTGAGCATCTCCTGCTTGCCGCCGAAACCGCCGCCGACGCGGGCCGCCATCACCCGCACCTGCGATCGGTCGAGGCCGAACAGCGTGCAAAGCGCGTCGCGGGTCAGGAACGGCACCTGCGTCGAGGAGCGGATCACGAGGCGGCCGTCCACGTCCCGCCAGCCGATCGCGCCGTGGGTCTCGAGATGGGCGTGCTGCACCCGCTGCGAGAGATAGGTGCCCTCGTGGATGCGGTGCGCCTCGGCAAAACCCGCCTCGACGTCGCCGACCAGGCCGTGGGCCTCGGCCGCGAGGTTCGCGCGGAACGCCTGCGGCGGCGCGTCCGCCCCCGACACGACCCCGCCGTGGACTCGCGTCGCGTCGGGCCGCATCGCATCCTCCGGGTCGAACACCGCCGGCAACGGCTCGTAGGCGACAGCGAGCGCCCACACGCCGGCCTCGGCCGCGGCTTCCGTCTCGGCGACCACCGCGGCGACGCGCTGGCCGACGAAGCGGACGGTGTCGTCGAGCACGCGGGTGTCGGGCGCGTCGTCGGCCGGGTTCTCGTGCCGGCCGGTGGAGAAGCGCAGGTTCGGCACGTCCGCATAAGTGAGCACCGCGACGACGCCCGGGAGCGCCAGGGCCGCCGCGCGATCGATCGCGACGATCCGCGCGTGCGCGTGGTCTGAGCGCAGCACCCGCATGTGCAGCAGGCCCGGCATGGCGAGGTCGAAGGTGTAGCCGGCGCGGCCCGACACGATGTCCGGCGCCGCGGGCGCCGGCACGCTGCGCCCGATCGGGTCGCTCGCGGTCGCCGCCTCGGCCGAGGCGATGCCGGCGATGGCGTCGCGGATGGCGCGGTAGCCGGTGCAGCGGCAGAGATTGCCCTTCAGCGCCGCGCCGAGGTCGCGCTTCTGGCCCTGGTCGAGGGACGCCGCCGTCATGATCATCCCGGGCGTGCAGAAGCCGCACTGAAAGCCCTGGGCCGCGACGAAGGCCGCCTGCATCGGGTGCAGCGGGTCCGGCGCCCGATCCGGCGCCCGGTCCGGCACCCCCTGCCCCGGCCGGCACGGGCCGGACAGCCCCTCGATGGTGGTGACGCTGCGCCCCTCGGCCCGGAACGCCGGCAGCAGGCAGCTGTGGATCGGCTCGCCGTCGAGGTGGACCGTGCAGGCGCCGCAATCGCCGGCGTCGCACCCCTTCTTGACGCCGAACCAGCCCTGCTCGCGCAGCAGCGTGCGCAGGCACTGGCCGGGACGCGGCGCCACCTCCTCGGCATGGCCGTTGACGACGATCCTCATGCGCCCTCGCTGAGCTCGGCCCGGATCTCCTCGGCGAGCAGGCCGGTGACGTGGTGGCGCCAATCCGGCGCGCCGTGCACGTCGTCGTACCAGAGCGCGTCGTCGATCCGCGTTGCGATCGCGTCGGCGAGGTCGCGGGCGCTCGGCGGCGCCGGGAAGACGAGGCGCACCGGGCGGCGGGTCGAGGCCGTGACGGTGACGACGCGCGTGCCGTCGGCGTCCCGCGTGCCGATCAGCAGGGCGCCGGAGCGGCCGTTCGGGCTCAGCGAGATCCGGCGGAAGGCCGCGCGCCGCTTGAGGGCCGAGGCCGGCATGTCGAGGCGCAGCAGGACCTCGTCCGGGGCGAGCGCGGTCGCCTGCGGCCCGAGCACGAACTCGGCCACCGCCATCCGGCGCTCGCCGCCCGCGCCGGTGCGGATGGTGCAGACGCCGTCGAGCGCCACGGCGAGCGCGATCATCGGCCCGGCGGGCAGCGCAAGGCAGAGGTTGCCGCCCACGGTCGCCCGGTTCCAGATCTTGAACGAGCCGAGCAGCGCCCGGCAGCTCTGCCCGACGAGCGGCGCGGCGATCCAGGCGGGCGGCAGCTCGATCCGGTCCAGCTCGGCGATCGTGCAGGTGGCCGACAGGCTCAAGCCCGCTTCGGTCGCCGCGCTCGGCGGAAGCGCCAGGGCGGTGAGGTCGATCAGCCGCGCGAGATGCGGCTGCGGCTCCGAGAACAGCCAGGTGCCGCCGGCGAGCCACGCGTCGCCCGCGCGCCAGCCCGGCAGCGAGCCGGGCTCCCGCGGGGTGAGGACCGAGCTGATCGTATCGAGATCCATGCGGCTGCGCCCAAGCAAGTCTTCGTCCAACCGCCTGCGCGATCAGCGGCGTGCGTCGACGACGCCGTCCACGAGATTCAGCCCGAGCAGCAGCTCGGACGGGAATGCGGTGCGGACCACCGGCTCCACCCGGATCTCGGGCGCGAGGCACGCGGCCTCCGCCCTGCGGGCCGCGACGGCGTCCGCGATCGAGACCGCGGCGAAGCGCAGCCGGGTGCCGGCCTGGGCCTGGGCGAGCCGCCCGAGGTCGGGGCCGATCACCGTGGCGATCTTCGGGTAGCCGCCCGTCGATTGCCGGTCGGCCATCAGCACGATCGGCAGCCCCTCGCCCGGCACCTGGATCGCGCCCATGGCGATGCCGTCGGAGACGATGTCGTGGCCGCGTGCATGGGTCAGGCGCGGGCCGTCGAGGAAGCACGCCATGCGGTCGCCGCGCCCGGCGACCGTCCACGGGCCGTCGAGGAACGCCGCGATCTGGTCCGCCGCGAAGGCGTCGTCCTGCGGCCCGAGCACCACGCGGATCGTGTCGGCCGGCCGGTCGAGCCAGGGCGCGACCAGGGCCTGCGGATCGCCGGCGCCGGCGCGCGCCGC
>NZ_VRVH01000101.1:0-14353 GCF_008040095.1 Methylobacterium sp. WL6
GCCGTCCGGCGCGTCGGCTCGGACGGCCGGACCGCCGGCGAGACCTTGGCGACCGCACCGCCGCCACCGCCGAGGCCGAGGGCCGCGCGCATCAGTGCATCGTAGCCGTAGAGGTCGGGCAGCGTGCGGTAGCTGCCGCCGTCGTCGACGGTGGCGGTGAAGTAGGCGAGGTGCACCGGCAGCTTGTGCTCCAGGCGGATGGTGCGCTCGCCCTTGCCGACGAGCTTCTTCAGGCGCTCCTCGGTCCAGTTCGGCAGGACCACGTCGGCGAAGCGGAACGGGTCGTCGACGCGGACGCAGCCGTGGCTGAGGGCCCGTTCCGAACGCGAGAACAGCGAGCGGTTCGGCGTGTCGTGCAGGTACACGGCATGCTGGTTGGGGAACATGAACTTGATGAAGCCGAGCGCGTTCTTCTCGCCCGGCGGCTGGCGCAGCGAGACGTGGCCGCCGCGGCGCACGATCTCGTAGCCGCCCCAGGTGCTGCCGCCGTAGCTCGCGATCTTCGGCAGCATCGTCTTCAGGATCGAGGGCGGCACGTACCACGACGGGTTCACCACCGCGTATTCCATCAGCCCCGAGAACAGGGGCGTGCGCGAATCCGGCTTGCCGACGATGACGCGGGCCTCGTCGCGCTGGCGTCCGTCGCGGAACACGCGCAGGCGGAATTCCGGCACGTTGACCAGCACGTAGTCGGGCCCGAGCTCGGTGCCGAGCCAGCGCCAGCGCTCCATGTTGACGATCAGCGCCGCGTCGTCGCCCACCGGCCGCACCGCACTCGCCTGCCTGGCGCCCTGCGCCAGCGCCACCACCGTCTGGACGTTGAGGACGCCGTTGCCGGGCAGGCCGCGGCCGCGCTGGAACTTGGCGACCGCCGCAGCGACGCCGGAATCGTAATCCTCCGGATCGCCCGGGGGGACGTCGAGGGTGCCGGCCTTCCGGCTCTCCAGATCGAAATGGGCGCGCAGCAGGGGCACGCGCGCATCGCGCATGCCGACGCGCAGGGCCGGACCGGGCGGCAGGCGCAGGGTGGTCGCCGGACTCGCATCGTCCGTCGCGGCCGGCGCGCGTGCCACCGACAGGCGGCTCTTGAGGGCGAGATAGCCGGGGGAGCGCGGATTGTAGGCCTGGAGCAGGTCGCCGGCGGTGCCGCCTGCGCCGGCGAGGCTCGCCAGGACCGTGTCGGCGGCCGGCAGATCGAGGGTCGGCGTGATCAGCCGCGAGATCGCGGCCAGGTTGATCCGCCCGCCGCGCGCGTCGCGGGCATAGAGGGCGGCGACGGCCGAGAGCTTCAGGTCGGCCTCGGCGACGGCGGCCAGATCCTCGGCCTTGGCGGGGCTTTCCGTCTTGCCGGCGGTGTCGGCTTTCCCCGCCTTCGGGAGCGCCGGCACCGGATAGGCGCGGGCGTCGAGGCCGTCCTCGGGCGCCGCCGCGAGGCGTGCGGCCACGGCCTTCGCCGCCGGCGTGTAGACGCCGTCCACGATCCAGACCGGCTTGAAGGCGCCGAGCGCGTAGAACGCCTGGATCGCCTCGCGCTCCTTCGTCGTCAGGCGGGCGAGCAGCGGGGCAGGCGAGGCCAGCCGGTTGAACACGGCGGCCGCCTGCGGGTCGCTCGGCACGGTGGGCGCCGCGGCGACCGCCGGACGCTCCGGTCCGGGCGCCTCGGTCTGGGCCGGATCGGCCTTCGGCGGCTCGGACGGCGTCACCGCCTCGAGGCCGGTGGCCGGCGGCGGCAGGCTCGGATCCGAGACCGCGGCCGGATCGGATGCGGGCGCCTTATCGGCGGCGACGGCCTTGTCCGGGGTCGCGGTGGCAACGGCGGCGGCGGGCGGGATGTCGTCCAGGCCACCGCGGGCGAAGGCCGCCGTGGAAAGGGCGCCCTGCGCGACGGAGCCGGCCAACAGGACGGCCAGGGCTGCTTTGGCCGAGCGCGAGACGCCCATCTGCGAACCTCCTGGGGACCGACCTCGAGGCCGCCCACAACCTTATCAGTATCGGCGCAAGCCCGGTCGTGCGCAATCGCACCCCCTCCGCTCGCGCCGTCGCGTGCCTGCAAGTGCCTGATGCGCCGAGCCTATCGGTCAGGCGTCGGCCCTCGGGCCGGATCAGGCCGCGGCCTCTTCGGCCTTGTCGTCGCCGTCGAGCCCGAGATCCTTGAGCTTGCGATACAGGGTGGACCGGCCGATTCCGAGGCGGCGCGACACCTCCGACATCCGGCCGCGATAGAATTGCAGCGCGAAGCGGATGATCTCGGCCTCCAGCGCATCCATCGGCTTCATCTCGCCGGTGTCCTCGACCACCAGCGACATCGCGTGGGGGTCGCGCACCTCGACGCGGACGATCTCGCGCACCGGCTCGGGCGAATGGGCCGACAGCATCGGCTGCACGGGCGCCGCCGGGATGCGGACGTCGAAGCCCTCGACCTGGGCGGCGATCTGCGGGAACTCGGCCACCGTCAGCTCGTCGCCGTCGGCGAGCACCACCGCGCGGAACAGCGCGTTCTCGAGCTGGCGGACGTTGCCGGGCCAGCCGTATCGGGTCAGCAGCGCCATCGCCTCGGGGGTGATCGCGCGGACGCGCTTGCCTTCCTCGGCCGCGAACCGGGCGCAGAAGGAGCGCACCAGGTCGGGCACGTCCTCGCGCCGGGCGCGGAGCGGCGGCAGGGTCATCGGGAAGACGTTGAGGCGATAGTACAGGTCCTCGCGGAAGCGGCCCTCCTTGACGAGGTCGAGCAGCGAGCGGTTCGTCGCCGAGACCAGGCGGATGTCGACGCGCACGCTGCGCTTGCCCCCGACCGGGTCGACCTCGCCCTCCTGCAGCGCGCGCAGCAGCTTCACCTGCGCATCGAGGGGCAGCTCGCCGATCTCGTCGAGGAACAGCGTCCCGCCGGACGCCTCCACGAACTTGCCGGCATGGCGCTCGGTGGCGCCGGTGAAGGCGCCCTTCTCGTGCCCGAACAGGGTCGATTCGACGAGATTGTCGGGGATCGCCCCGCAATTGACCGTGACGAAGGGCTTTCCGCGCCGCTCGCCCGATCCCTGGATCGCGCGCGCCAGCACCTCCTTGCCGACGCCGGATTCGCCCTCGATCAGCACCGGGATGTTGGATTTCGCGGCGCGTTCGGCGAGCCGGATCACCCGCTCCATGTCGGGCGACTTCGAGGTGAGGTCCTTGAAGCTGAGCGAGCCGGAGGCGCGGCGGCGCATGCGCCGGACCTCCTCCTCCAGGTGGTCGACCCGGAGCGCGTTCTTGATCGAGACCTGCAGCCGCTCGGCGCCGGCGGGCTTGACCACGAAGTCGACGGCGCCGGCGCGCATCGCGGTGACGACGGCGTCGATGGAGCCGTTGGCGGTCTGGACGATGACCGGGGTGTCGAGGCCGGATTTCCGCATCTCGGCGAGCACGCCGAGGCCGTCGAGGCCGCCGGGCATGACGAGGTCGAGCAGCACCACGTCGATCTCGGGCTGGGTCCGCAGCAGCGCGAGCGCGTCCGCACCGTTCTCCGCGAGCTTCGCCTCGAAGCCGAAGCGGCGCACCGTCGCCTCGGCGAGACGACGCTGAACGGGATCGTCGTCGACGATCAGGACCGTTGTCGCCATGCGGGCTTTTCCTCGCTGCCGCGGGTCGACCGCGGCGCCGGACCTCGCGGGACCCGGCACCCGGCACGACCGGCGGGTGTTTCGTTTCGAGCCGGAGCGTCGCCCAGATGCGTAAAGCCCCGCTTAACGACGACGGGAGATTTGCCGCAGGCGCCGCTTGCATCGCCGGCGGCCGCCGAATTCGGTTGAACGCCGTCGATCGCGCTCGATATGAGGCGGGAAGGGCCCGTCGGGCCCCGCGCGGGCGACACGCCGGCAACGAACCGAGGATCCATGCGAGGAATCATGTCCGCCCGAGCCTTCGCCCCCGCAGGGTCGCCCCTCCGGAGCGCCGAGGGCGCCTCCGCGGCGCGTGCCGCGGCCCACGCGGTCGATCTCGGGCCGCTTCCCGAATGGGACCTCGCCGACCTGTATTCCGGCCTGGACGCGCCGGACTTCCGCCGCGACCTCGCGAAGGCGGAAGCGGATTGCCGTTCGTTCTCCGAGACCTACGCTGGGAAGATCGCGCAGCTCGCGAGCGGGCCCGACGCCTCGGGCAAGCTCGCCGCCGCGGTCGCGGCCTACGAGGCGATCGAGGAGCTGCTCGGCCGCCTGATGTCCTATGCCGGGCTGGTCTATTCCGGCGACACCACCGACGAGGCGCGGGCGAAGTTCTATGGCGACACCCGCGAGCGCCTCACCGACGCCTCCGGAAACCTGCTGTTCTTCGCGCTCGAGCTCAACCGGATCGAGGACGGGGTTCTCGACGTGGCGATGTCCGCCGGGCCGCTCGCTCGCTACGCCCCGTGGATCGAGGATCTGCGCCGCGAAAAGCCGTTCCAGCTCGAGGACCGGATCGAGAAGCTGTTCCTGGAGAAATCCGTCACCGCGAACGCGGCCTGGGACCGCCTGTTCAACGAGACCATCGCGGCCCTGCGCTTCCCCGTCCAGGGGGAGCGGCTGCCCCTGGAGCCGACGCTGAACAAGCTCCAGGACCCGGACGGCGAGGTCCGCCGGGAGGCGGCCGGGGCGCTGAGCGAGGTGTTCCGCGAGAACCTGCGGGTGTTCACGCTGATCACCAACACGCTGGCCAAGGACAAGGAGATCTCGGACCGCTGGCGCGGCTTCAAGGACGTGGCGGATGCCCGCCACCTCTCGAACCGCGTCGAGCCCGAGGTGGTCGCGGCGCTGGTCGATGCCGTTCGCGAGGCCTATCCGCGGCTCTCGCACCGCTACTACCGGCTGAAGGCCAAGTGGTTCGGCGTCGAGGCGCTGCCCTACTGGGACCGCAACGCGCCGCTGCCGAAGGTCGAGCAGCGCACCATCCCGTGGACCGAGGCGCGCGACACGGTGCTCGACGCCTACGGCGCGTTCTCGCCGAAGATGGCCGGCATCGCGCGGGACTTCTTCGACCGGCGCTGGATCGACGCGCCGACGCGGCCCGGCAAGGCGCCCGGCGCCTTCGCGCACCCGACGGTGCCTTCGGTCCACCCCTACGTGCTGGTCAACTACCAGGGCAAGCCGCGGGACGTGATGACGCTCGCGCACGAGCTCGGCCACGGCGTGCATCAGGTGATGGCCGGCCACAACGGCGCGCTGATGGCCCCGACGCCGCTGACCCTGGCCGAGACCGCCAGCGTGTTCGGCGAGATGCTGACCTTCCGGCGCCTGCTCGCGGCGACGACCAACACGACCCAGCGCCGGGCGATGCTGGCCGCCAAGGTCGAGGACATGATCAACACGGTGGTGCGCCAGATCGCGTTCTACTCGTTCGAGCGCAAGGTCCACCTCGCGCGCGCCGAGGGCGAGCTTACCGCGGAGCAGATCAACGGCCTGTGGATGTCGGTGCAGGCCGAATCGCTCGGCCCGGCGATCACGCTCGATGCCGGATACGAGCCGTTCTGGGCCTACATCCCGCACTTCATCCACTCGCCGTTCTACGTCTACGCCTACGCCTTCGGCGACTGCCTGGTGAACTCGCTCTACGGGGTCTACGCGAAGGCGGAGGGCGGCTTCGTCGAGCGCTACTTCGCCCTGCTCTCGGCCGGCGGCTCGAAGCCCTACGGCGAGCTCCTGGCCCCGTTCGGCCTCGACGCCCGCGATCCCGGCTTCTGGCAGATCGGCCTCGGCATGATCGAGGGCATGATCGCGGAGCTGGAGGGGATGGAGGAGCCGAACCTCGCCACGTCGACGTAGCGACGGCGCACGTTGACACCGGCGACGTGGGCTTCCTAGGTTGGCCGCGAGACGGAGGCCTTCATGAACGCCAGCCATGCCGCCTTCTTCGATCGCCCCGAAGCACGTCCGCTCAGGGACGTGCTCACCCGACCGGATCTTCTCCCGCAGTACGAGCTTCTCAGCCGTCTGGAGATTCCGGCCGTGCAGGCGGCGGTGTGGGACATCGAGCCGATCATCGCGACGTTCGATGCCGCGACGCGCACGCACGCGATACAGTCGTCGGGTGCCCTGATCGGCGATCTGCTGACGGCACGCGGCTTCCGCATCGCGCGGGATGCCAAAGGCGAGAAGCGGCGTGGACGCGTCCGCAAGGCGCGCTTCGTGAAGTCCGGCACGATCTGGGAGCCGCCAGCGCAATCAGATCGGGGCCATCGCGAGACGGTCGCGGCCATCATGGACGACATCATGGTCCGCTACCGCACCACCCTGACTGATCTGGCGAAGTGACGGTCGAGCCCGAGTGGCTCACCGTCGCGGACGTGATCGACGCCCATGCTCGGCAGCTTCGCGTCTTCGGGGGCGCCGTCGGCATCCGCGATGAGGGCGCGCTGGAATCCGCGCTCACGCGTCCGATCAACAAGTGGCGCTACGAGACCGCATCGATTGCCGAACTCGCCGCGGCCTACGGCTTCGGCATCGTGCGCAACCATCCCTTCATGGACGGCAACAAGCGCGCGGGCTTCATGGCGATGCTCGCCTTCCTGATCCTGAACGGCCGGCCGTTCGCGCCCGATCCGGCCGAGGCGACAACTGTCATCATGGCGCTTGCCGCCGGCGCGATCGGGGAGCCCGACCTGGTGCGCTGGATCGACGACGGGTGTCCGCCGGCCTGAAGCCGGAAGGCATAAGGGTCGGCGTGAGAAGGTTGGACGATCACGGCGGAGACCAGGGGCTGCATACGAAAAGACCCGCGACGGGGTGCCCCGTCGCGGGTCTTTTCGGTCTCGGTTCCGGCCGCGATCAGACGGCGGCGACGTCGACCCGGATGTTGCCGCGGGTGGCGTGCGAGTACGGGCAGACCACGTCGGCGCGCTTCACGAGGTCGGCGGCCTTCTCGGCATCGATGCCCGGCAGGCTGGCCTTGAGGCTGACGGTGAGGCCGAAGCCGGTGCCGTCGTCGCGCTTGCCAATGCCGACCTCGGCGTCGACGCGGGCGTCCTCGGGCACCTTCACCTTGTCCTGGGCGGCGACGAACTTGATCGCGCCGAGGAAGCAGGCGGCGTAGCCGGCGGCGAAGAGCTGCTCGGGGTTGCTGCCCGGGCCGCCGTTGCCACCGAGCTCCTTCGGGGTCGAGAGGCCGACGCCGAGACGGCTGTCGTCGGTCGCGGCGGATCCTTCGCGGCCGCCGGTGGCGTGGGCGTGGGCGGTGTAGAGAGCCTGCATCGTCGTCTCCTGTCGGCGTTGGGAATCACGCACCCGCTCGCGGGCGATCGATGACCCTTCATCCCACGAAACTAGGTTGCGCGCAACCGATGTCGCGCGTTCAGTAGATCTCGAACAGGCCGGCCGCGCCCATGCCGCCGCCCACGCACATCGTGACCACTCCGTACTTGGCGCCCCGGCGGCGCCCCTCGATCAGCAGGTGCCCGGTCATGCGCGCGCCGGACATGCCGTAGGGATGGCCGATCGCGATCGCGCCGCCGTCGACGTTGAGGCGCTCGTCGGGAATGCCGAGGCGGTCGCGGCAATACAGGACCTGGACCGCGAAGGCCTCGTTCAGCTCCCACAGGTCGATGTCGCCGACGGTGAGCCCGTGCTGCTCCAGAAGCTTGGGCACGGCGAAGACCGGGCCGATGCCCATCTCGTCGGGCGCGCACCCGGCCACCGCCATGCCGCGATAGGCGCCGAGCGGCTGCAGCCCGCGCCGCTCGGCCTCCCGCGCCTCCATCAGCACGCAGGCCGAGGCGCCGTCCGAGAGCTGGCTCGCGTTGCCGGCGGTGATGAACGCGCCCTCGGCGACGGCCTGCCCGTTGCGGAACACCGGCTTCAGGGCGGAAAGGTCCTCGAGCCGGGTCTGCGGCCGGTTGCCCTCGTCCTGCGAGAGCGTCACCGCGCGCTTCGTCACGGCACCGGTCGCCTTGTCGACGACCGCCATCTCGGTCGCCAGCGGCACGATCTCGTCGGCGAAGCGCCGGTTGGCCTGGGCCTCGGCGGTGCGGTGCTGCGACTGCAGCGCGTAGCGGTCCTGCGCCTCCCGATCGATGCCGTAGCGGGCGGCGACGATCTCGGCGGTCTCCAGCATCGACATGTAGACGTGCGGGGCCATCGCGGTGAGCGCCGCATCCTCGGCGCGGAAGCGGTTCAGGTGCTCGTTCTGGACGAGCGAGATCGATTCGAGGCCGCCGCCGATCGCGGCCTGCATGCCGTCGACGACGATCTGCTTCGCCGCGGTGGCGATCGCCATCAACCCCGAGGCGCATTGCCGGTCGACGCTCATCCCCGCCACCGAAGCCGGGAGCCCGGCCCGCAGGGCGGATTGCCGCGCGATGTTGGTGCCGGTGGAGCCCTGCTGCAGGGCGGCCCCGAGGATCACGTCGCCGATCAGCGTGCCGGCTTCCTCCGGCGCGATGCCGGCGCGGGAGAGCGCGTGGGCGATCGCGTGGCCGCCGAGCGCCTGCGCCTGGGTGTCGTTGAAGGCGCCGCGATAGGCCTTGCCGATCGGGGTCCGCGCGGTCGAGACGATGACGGCTTCACGCATGGTGTGCTGGTCCTTGGCGGGGCCGATCCCGCCCGTATCGGGAAGACAGGCGGTGTGCCGGATCCGGCCGGCCGGCTCAACCGCGCGCGGCGAGCCCGAAGATCGCGCGCGCCTCGGCCGGGCTCGCCGGTGCGCAGTCGATGAGCGACAGCAGCGTCACCGCCTTCTCGACGAGCGCGGCGTTGCTCGGCGCCAGGCGTCCGCGGGCGAGGTAGAGGTTGTCCTCCAGGCCGACCCGGACGTTGCCGCCCATGCTGGCGGCGAGCGCCACCATCGGGAACTCGGCCCGGCCGATGCCGAAGGCCGACCAGACCGCGTCGGCCGGCAGGCGCGCGCGCATCTGCACCAGGGTCTCGGGGTCGGCCGGCGCCCCCCACGGGATGCCCAGGCAGATCTGGAACAGCGGCGGCGCCGCGAGATGCCCCTCGGCGATGAGGTGGCGGGCGAGCGCGATGTGGCCGAGGTCGAACACCTCGATCTCCGGCCGCACGCAGGCGGCGCGGATCGCCTCGGCCATGGCGCGCAGGTGCGCCGGGGTGTTGAGGAACAGGTTCTCGCCGAAGTTCATCGTCGCGACGTCGAGGGTGCAGAGCTCCGGCCTGAGCGCGCTCACGTGGCGGGTGCGCACCGCCGGGGTCTCGAAGAGGGTGCCAAGCCCCGCCGCGGCCGGATCGGACGCGCCCGGCACGAAGCGTCCGCCGGCGCCCGTGGTCAGGTTGAGGATCACGTCGGCGTTGCGCTCGCGGATGCGCTCCACCACCTCGCGGTAATGCGCGAGCTCCATGCTCGGCGCCGCGGTCTCGGGGTGGCGGACGTGGATGTGCACCACCGCGGCGCCGGCCTCGGCCGCCTCGAGCGCCGAGCGGGCGATGGCCACCGGGCTGACCGGCACCGCCGGGTTCTTCGACGGCGTGTCGAACGAGCCCGTCAGGGCGCAGGTGATCACGGTCTTCTGCGACATCGCCGTCTCCTCAGATCATCCCGCCGTCGACCACCAGCGTCTCGCCGGTGATGTAGGCCCCGCCGGCGGCGAGGAAGAACATCGCCTCGGCGATGTCCTCGGGCTCGGCCAGGCGCGCCATCAGGGTGTTGGCGACGGTCGCCGCCTTGCGCGCCTCGGGCCAGTTCGCGGTCCAGGGCGTGGCCACGAGGCCCGGCGCGACCGCGTTGACGCGGATCTCGGGGGCGAGCGCCCGGGCGAGCGAGCGCGTCAGGTTCACGAGCCCGGCCTTGCTCGCCGAGTAGGCGATGCTGGAGCCGCGTCGCCCGAGCCCGGCGACCGAAGCGGTGTTGACGATGGCGCCGCGGCGCGCCCGCAGGGCGGGGGCGGCGGCCCGCGCGCAGCGATAGGGGCCGACGAGGTTGGTCGACAGGATCGAATCCCAGAAATCCTCGGTCATCGCGTCGAGGTCCTCGAAGGCGATCGGCGCCTGCGTGCCCGAGGTGCCGGCATTGTTGATCAGCACGTCGAGGCCGCCGAGCATCGCAATCGCCTCGGCCACCATCGCCTCCGCCTCGCCTGCGCGGGAGACGTCGCCGGCGACCGCCGTGACGGAGAGACCGTCCGCGAGCAGACGCCCGGCGGCCTCCTGGCCGCGTGGGTCGTCCGCGAGGTGGTTCAGGGCGACCGCGGCCCCGTTGCGCGCGAACAGCGTGGCGGCGGCCAGGCCGATGCCGGAGGACGCCCCGGTGACGAGGACGGCTTTGCCGCGAAGGTCGGCGCCGATCATGGTGTGCTCCCGTCTGCGATCGGAGGTCGGCGGCGGACGCTCACGTGCCCTCCATCCGGCCGATGCCGCGCATCGCCGCCTTGAGGGCGAGCAGCTTGCGGTCGCGCTCGCGGAACAGCTCCGCCGGGTCGCGGCCGCCCCAGTCGAAGTAGCCGCGCCCGGCCATCACCCCGGTCCGGCCCTCGGCGCAGAGGGCGTCGAGGCTGCCCGACCGGGTGCGCGGCGGGGGCGGGGCGTAGCTCGCGTTGGCGAGCGCCCGGCGCTGCAGGTCGAGCCCGGTGAAGTCCGCCTTGGCGAGGTGGCCGAGAATCGGGATGCGCAGCGAGAGCCCGTGCACGATGGCGTCGTCGATCTCGCGCGGGGTGGCGTAGCCTTCGTCGAGGAGGTGGTGCACCTCGGCGGTGATCGCCGACTGGATGCGGTTGGCGACGTAGCCCGGCACGAAGCGCTTGAGGACGATCGGCACCTGGCCGAGCCCGACGACGAGGTCGCCGATCTCGGCCACCACCTCCGGCCGCGTCTCGGGACCCGGCACCACGTCGACGAGATCGATGATGTAGGGGGGCGTGTACCAGTGCGCGACGAGGGCGCGCGGCTGCCGCCCGGCCGGGATCAGCGGGAAGACGTCGAGGTAGCTGGTGTTGCTGGCGATCACCGCGTCGGCGGCGCAGAGCCCGTCGAGCTCGGAGAACAGCGTGCGCTTCGCCTCCGGGTCCTCGGTGATCGCCTCGACGACGAGGCTCGCCCCGTCGACCGTGGCCGCGAGGTCCGGCGAAAGCCGCACAGCCGCGGCGAGGCGGTCGGCGGTCCACCCGTCGGGCGCGACGCCGGCTTCCGCCAAGGTCGCGAGCGCGGAGGCCATCAGGGCGGGCACCGCATCAAGGGTCTCGGCGCGGCTGTCCGTGAGGCGGACGGCATGGCCGCCGAGCGCCAGGACCAGGGCGATGCCGTGACCCATCAGCCCGGCCCCGACGACGGCGATCTCGGCCATGATGTCCTCCTCCGGTCAGACGGTGGCGATCGGCGTCGCCGGCGAGCCGACGGCGCCGGGAAGCCGCAGGGGCGGCGCGGTGAGCAGGAAGCGATGGCGCCCGTTCGCCCTGAGCCAACTCGCCAGCGGGGTCAGGTGCCAGAGCTCGCCCAGCGGCAGCCCGAGCTTGAACAGGCAGTGCTCGTGCAGCGGCAGGATCGCGCAGCACGCCCCGCCCGGCCGCGCCGGATAGGCCTCGACCGCGTAGTTGTCGGCGATCAGCGCGGAGAGCCCGCTGTCGGTGATCCAGGCGAGCAGCCTCGCGTCGCGGCCATCGAGGACGGCGCAGATGCGGTGCACCGCGTCCCGGTCCGGATCGCCGCCCCAGGCCAAAAGGCGGTCGGCGAAGCCCGTATGCAGGCAGACCATGTCACCGGGCTCGACCGCGACCCCGTCGGCTTCCAGGATCCGCATCAGGGCGTCGTAGCCGACGAGCGTGCGGGCGTCGCCGTGATGCGCCCGCAGGTCGACCATCACGCCACGGCCCTGCATGCCGTGCTCGGCCAAGCGCTCGATGCCGAGGCGGTGCGCGCGCGACGGGGCCTCGACCTCGGCCACCTCGCTCGGACCCGTCACGTCGAGGCCGCCGCGGAAACCGTTGTAGTAGACGGGTTTCGGCGTTCCGTCCCCGTCGGCGTCGAACAGGCCGCCGACATGAGCGAGGCTGTCCCACTGCGTCGAGTATTGCAGATAGAGCATCACCCGGTCGTCGCAGATCACGTCGGTGGCGCCATCGACCTCCTCGCAGACCCGGAAGTTGGTCACAGGCCGGCCGTTGGCCCGGACCGTCGGGCTGAGGCGCGGCGGGTGGCGGCGCTGGTTCAGGACGTTGCCGCCGGGCAGGTCGAGGGGCAGGCTGAGGCAGAAGGTCCGGCCCACGCGGACCTCCGCGACGCCCTGGAGCACCTTGGCCGCATCGAGCCCGTTGACGCGGCCGAGCTGGTCCTCAGGGCCGTAATCGCCCCAGGTCGAGCCCTCGGGCCGGCGGCGCCAGCGCGGCTCGGTCATCGGCGCGTCCTGCCGGTATCGGTTCTGCCCTCGCAGATCCGGGGCGCGGCGGGTGCCGGAGCCGGGCGCATGCGTCCATCCCTGAAGGCGGATCCTTGGCGGATCCCGTTGGCCGCATCGTCCGTCCGGCCATACCGGTCTGTCAACGACCGGGTCGCGGCCGGAGCGACGAAGCCGGGCGGATTTGTCAGGGCGCGCGAGCGCCCGCATACCGGACCTTCGAAACGGGCGAGGGCCGGAGCAGCCGATGCGCGAGCAGGATACGATCTTCGGAGCCGACATCCCGTTTGCGCGGCTCTGCGGCGTCGAGGCGCTCGGCTATGCCGAGGGACGCACCCGGCTGCGGCTGAGGCTGCGCGACGACCACGGCAACAACCTCGGCATCGCCCATGGCGGCGTGATCTGCACGCTCCTCGACATCGCCATGGGGACGGCGGCGCGGCTCGCCGCCGGGCGGCCGGTGCTCACCCTCGACATGCAGACCCGCTTCCTCGCCCCCGGCCGCGGCTTGCTGCTCGCCGAAGGGTTCGTCGTGCGCGGCGGGCGTTCGGTGCTGTTCTGCGAGGCGGAGATCCGCGGGGAGGGCGGCGATCTGGTCGCCACCGCGAGCGGCCTGTTCAAGCCTGCCCGCAGCGAACCGGGGCCTGCGGCGTGAGGTAGGCGACCATCGACGAAAGCGGCCGCCGCCGACACGAAAAAAGCCCCGGACGCATGCGCCCGGGGCTTCATCGCAGCATTCCAAGGGGCCGGAGGGATCACCCTCCGGCGAAGACCTTAGAGGCCGCCGAACTTGTAGTTGAAGCCAGCGCGGATGATGCTGCCCTCGGTGCGGAAGCGCGAGATGTAGCCGGCGCCCGGGCCGACACCGTTGAACGAGCCGACGATGACGTTGCGGCTGCCGAGGTCGTAGTGGAGGTATTCGGCCTTGATCGTCACGGCGTCGTACTTCAGGCCGAGATACTTCGCGAAGGCGAAGGTGTTCAGGAAGCTGTCGGTCGGGATCGCGTACTCGACGCCGCCGCCGTAGGCGTAACCGGTCTCGAGGTTGTTGGTGCGGCCGGCGAAGGCGAGGGCGCCGCCGGGGGTGTAGAAGTTGGCATCGTACTGGACCTCGCCGAAGGCGAAGCCGCCGGTCCCGTAGACCATGAACCGGTCGAAGGCGTAGCCGACGCGGCCGGTGACGGTGCCGAGGTATTCCAGGCTCTGGCGGAAGTAGTTCGGGTTGGGCAGGACGCCGCCGGCGTTCGGAGCGTCGAGGCTGAAGCGGCCCTTGTGGATGTCGGTCCAGTCGACGCTGACGGCGCCGCCGAGGACGAAGCCGGAGCCCGGGGTGAACTGATAGTTGTAGCCCGCGGTGCCGCCGATCTTGCCGATGCCGTCGGTCTCGGTGGTGGCCAGCGGCGGACGACGCAGGGCCTGCACGTTGGCGACGTTCACGGGCGAGATGCCGGTGGTGGTGATCCGCTGGCGGTCGGTGAAGGTGTAGGTCGACTCGAGGCCGGCGTAGAAGCCGGTCCAAGTGAACACCGGGATCGGGGTGAAGACCGGCGGGGGCTCGCGGCGCGGCAGGTCGGCGGCGGAGGCGACGGCGGTCATGCCGGCCAGCACGGTCGAGGCGAGGAGAAGCTTCTTCGTCATGTGAGGGGTACCTGAAGACTGTCCCGAATGGCTCTGGCCCCACTTAAGCGTAAGCATGCCCGGGCAACTATGCCCGCCATGCCACAGTGCGGCCCAAATGCAGCGGTGGCGCCACGGACGACCTTGCCCGACCGAATCGCCGCCGGCCTGCCCGGTCGGGCCGGCGGCGGGCGCGGCCGGGGCGCCGGCCCTTGATCAAAGGACGGCGAGCCTCTAATCCGACCGCGCCTTTCGCCGGGGCTCCCCCGCGAGCCGGGCGAGAGTCGAGATCGGGTGCGCCCGTGCGCGGGCCCTGCCGCAGGAACGGGAACCATGGCCAAAGAGAAGTTTGCCCGCACGAAGCCGCACTGCAACATTGGCACGATCGGTCACGTTGACCACGGCAAGACGTCGCTGACGGCGGCGATCACGAAGGTCCTGGCGGAGTCCGGCGGGG
>NZ_VRVH01000102.1:0-14272 GCF_008040095.1 Methylobacterium sp. WL6
CGCCACGACCCATTCGCGCTGCGCGCCGGCCTCGTGGTCGCGGCGGTGGCGAGCCTGTTCGTCGCCGGCCCGGAATGGCGCGAGCGCCTCGGCAGCGCCTTCGACTGGCGCGAAGCCGCTTCGGCCGGCCCGAACTACCGCATCGACGGCTGGATCGACCCGCCGCTCTACACCCGGCTTCCGCCGCTCGCGGTCGCGATGTCTGGCGGCGAGCAGCGCCTGCGCGTGCCGGTGAATTCGCAGCTGATCGTGCGCATCGCCGGCGAGAGCCCGGCGCAGACCGTGCTGACGCCGAATGCCGGGCTCAAGGCCGTGCCCGGCAAGGAGCCGCGACCCGACCTGCGCGAGGACCGGTTCCAGATCGTCGGGCTGACGGCCGAGCTCACCATCGCCGCGCCGGGGCAGACCCAGCGCCTGATCGTCGAGGCGATCCCCGACACCCCGCCCGAGGTCCACGCGGTCGGCGGCCCGGAGGTGAACGGGCGTGGCACCTTCAACCTGAGCTACCGCGCCAAGGACGATTACGGCATCGCCTCGGCCGAGGGGATCGTCGAGCCGCTGGAGGGGACGCGCTCGCTTGTGCCGCCGCCGCGCATCGCCCTGGCGCTGCCGGGCGAGGCGAGCGGCGAGACCGACACCAAGACGCTCGTGGACCTGACCGACAACCCCTGGTCGGGCGCGAAGGTGCGCTTCACCTATCTCGTCAAGGACGAGGCCGGCCAGGAGGGCCGCACGCCGACGATCGAGATGGTGCTGCCCGCCCGCCCCTTCCGCGATCCGCTGGCGCGGGCGCTGGCCGAGGAGCGCCGTCGCCTCGTGGTGACGCCGGACGAGGGCCGCGCCCGCGTGCAGATGGCGCTCGACGGACTGCTCGTCGCGCCCGAGATGTTCACGCCGCAGCCGGGGGTGTTCCTCGGCCTGAAGACCGCGGCGCGGCGCCTGCGGGCGGCCGGCAACGATGCCGCGCTCACCGAGGTCGCGGACCTGCTCTGGGAGATGGCCCTCAAGATCGAGGACGGCGACCTTTCCGACGCCGAGAAGAAGCTCCGGCAGGCGCAGGACCGGCTCAAGGAGGCGATCGAGAAGAACGCGCCCGACGACGAGATCCAGCGCCTGACCCAGGACCTCAAGCAGGCCCTCGACAAGTTCATGAAGCAGCTGGCCGAAAAGCAGAGCAAGCAGCCGCGCGAGCAGGGCTCGCGCGACAAGCAGGGCCAGCCATCGAAGAGCGTGACGCCGGACGACCTCGACAAGATGCTCAAAGACATGGCCGAGGCGATGAAGCGCGGCGACACGGCCGAGGCGCAGCGCCTGATGGAGCAGCTGCGCAACATCCTGGAGAACCTGCAGAGCGCCGAGCAGGGCGGCAAGTCCGACCCGACCGCCCGCGAGATGCAGAAGCAGATGAAGGAGCTCGACCAGATGGCCCGCGAGCAGCAGGGCCTGCGCGACGAGACCTTCAAGGAAGGCCAGGAGAAGCCCGGCGGCGAGCAGGGCCAGCGTCCGCCGAGCCGCGGTCAGCCGGGGCAGAAGCCCGGGCAGAAGGGGCAGCAGAGCCCCGGCCAGCAGGGCCAGGGCCAGCAAGGTCAAGGCGAGCAGGGGCAGCAGGGCCAGGGCCAGCAAGGCAAGGGGCAGCCGGGCCAGCAGGGCGGGGTCGGCGAGCGCCAGCAGGCCCTGCGCCAGCGCCTGCAGGACCTTCAGAACCGCATGAAGGAGAACGGCATGAAGGGCGAGGAAGGCCTTTCGGATGCCGAGGATGCGATGCGCGAGGCCGAGAACGCCCTGAAGGACGGCCAGGACGGCGACGCGGTCGACGCGCAGGGCCGCGCCCTCGACGGGCTCAAGCGCGGTGCCGACGGCATGCAGCAGCAGATGCAGGAATCGGCCGAAGCCGAGGGCGAGGGCCAGGGCGACAAGCCCGACGGCCAGCAGCCCGGCCAGCAGGGACAGGCCGGTGCCAAGGACGACGACCCGCTCGGCCGCCCGACCCGCGGGCGCGACATGAGCGACGGCCGCGTGCGCGTGCCGACCGCCGACGAATCGGCGGTGCAGCGGGCGCGCCGGATCATGGAGGAGCTGCGGCGCAAGCTCGGCGACCCGACCCGCTCGCAGGAGGAGCTCGACTACTTCGAGCGCCTGCTGCGCAGGAACTGAGCCGAGGCGCGTCCCGCGTCGCATCGCCCCTGCCGTTCGCCCGGCGAAGCGCCTACAAGGGCGGAATCGCTCGCAGTCGAGATCGTCCGTCCATGTCCGGCAACTCCGTCGTCCTCGTCGCCTGCCTCGCGGTCGCGGTCATCCTCCTCCTCGGCCTCGCCAACATGATGCGCGGGGGCGACGCAAACCTGTCCCAGCGCCTGATGCGCCTGCGCGTGCTGCTGCAGTTCGTGGCGATCCTGGTGATCATGGGCGTGGCCTGGTGGCGCTCGGCCTGATGGATCGGGGCGGCCCGGGACTGTGACCGCCGGGCCGCACCGGGGCGCATTCGAGCGCGGGCCGGATGAAACGGCGCCCCCGGCAGGCCGGCCCATGCTAGGAATTCCGGGTTCAACCGGATCCGCCCCGCATGAAGTCCTCCTCGCATCGTCTCGTCGCCGGCGCTCTTGCCCTCGCGATCGCCTCGCCCGTCGCGGCAGCCGATCTCGGGTACGCGCCGCGGCCCGCGGCCTACGCGCCGCCGGTGCAGCCCCTCAGCATCGTCTCCGAAGTCCGGATCGGCGGCGCCGTGCAGGATCCCGGCAGCGCCGAGGGCAAGCTCCCGGGCTTCGAGAAGCAGAACGTCAACGGCGAGATCCTGTTCTCGAAGCCGCTGGTGAGCGCCGATCCGTTCTGGCAGGCCTTCGTGCCGCGCCCGACGGTGGGCGGCAGCTACAACACCGGCGGCCGGACCAGCTACGCCTATCTCGGCGCGACCTGGTCGGTCGACCTCTTCCCCGAGACCTTCGACCGCCGCGTCTTCATCGACGGCTTCTTCGGCGGCGCCGCGCATAACGGCTATACCGGCCCGAAGGCGCTCGCCCCGTACGGCTTCAACTCGCTCGGCTGCTCGCCTCTGTTCCGCGAGGCCGCGGCGCTCGGCTTCCGCATCACCGATCATTGGAGCATCATGGCGACCGTCGAGCACATGTCGAATGCCGGCCTGTGCGGCGAGAACCGCGGCCTGACCAACTTCGGCGGCAAGCTCGGCTACACCTTCTGATCTGCAAGCTCGGCTACATCTTCTGACCTGAAAGCGTCGGCGCACCCGTGGTCACCCTCAACCGCATCTACACCCGCACCGGCGACAAGGGCACCACCGCCCTGGCCGACGGCCAGCGCCGGTCGAAGGCGGACCAGCGGGTCGAGACCTACGGCACCGTCGACGAGACCAACGCCTGCGTCGGCCTCGCCCGCCAGCACGCCGAGCCGCGCATCGACGCGATGCTCGGCGCGATCCAGAACGACCTGTTCGATCTCGGCGCCGACCTCGCGACGCCCCCGAGCGACGCGCCGCCGGCCTACGAGCCCCTGCGGATCGTCGCCTCGCAGGTGGCGCGGCTCGAAGCCGACATCGACGCGCTCAATGCCAACATCGCGCCGCTGAAGTCCTTCGTGCTGCCCGGCGGCTCGCCGGCCGCCGCTGCGCTCCACCTCGCCCGCACCGTGAGCCGCCGGGCCGAGCGGCTCGCCGTCGCGCTTGCGGCGACCGAGGGCGAGATCGTCTCGCCCGAGGCGCTGAAGTACCTCAACCGCCTGTCGGACTTCCTGTTCGTGGCGAGCCGCGCGGCCAACGCCGACGGCGCCGACGACGTGCTCTGGGTGCCCGGCAAGAACCGCTAGGGCGGGCCGGGGCCGATCCGCGCCCGCCGCCGTACCGCCGATCCGAATTCCCTTCGCCGACCGTCCGCGGCTTTTCGAAAGCGCGTGCGCGCGCCGCGTTGACAAGGCGGAAATGTGGCCGTTACGGTCCGCGCCCTGTGCGAGCCGCCTGCGAAGGCGCTCCGAAATTCGCCGATCACAACAATCCGGCCGCGGAGGAAGTAGACCGCCATGAAGGTTCTGGTGCCCGTCAAGCGGGTCGTCGATTACAACGTCAAGATCCGCGTCAAGGCCGACGGCTCCGGGGTCGAGCTCGCCAACGTCAAGATGTCGATGAACCCCTTCGACGAGATCGCCGTCGAGGAGGCGATCCGCCTGAAGGAGAAGGGCAAGGTCACCGAGATCGTGGCGGTGTCGATCGGCCCGCAGCAGGCCCAGGAGACGCTCCGCACCGCGCTCGCCATGGGCGCCGACCGCGCGATCCTGGTGAAGACCGACACGGTCTGCGAGCCGCTGGCGGTGGCCAAGATCCTGAAGGCGATCGTCGAGAAGGAGAACCCGGAGCTGGTGATCCTCGGCAAGCAGGCGATCGACGACGATTCGAACCAGACCGGCCAGATGCTCGCCGCGCTGCTCGGCTGGCCGCAGGGCACCTTCGCCTTCAAGATCGAGGCCGGCGAGGGCAGCCTCGACGTGACCCGCGAGGTCGACGGCGGCCTGCAGACGGTGTCGCTCAAGCTCCCGGCGATCGTCACGACCGACCTGCGCCTCAACGAGCCGCGCTACGCCTCGCTGCCCAACATCATGAAGGCGAAGAAGAAGCCGCTCGAGGAGATGGCGCCCGACGCCCTCGGCGTCGACGTCACCCCGAAGCTGAAGGTCCTCAAGACCGCCGAGCCGCCGGGCCGCTCGGCCGGCATCAAGGTCGGCTCGGCCGCGGAGCTCGTGCAGAAGCTGAAGACCGAGGCCAACGTCATCTAGTCCCGCAGCGCGCGCTCCCGCATCCGGTCGAGCGCGCGCCTCATCCGAGATCCGAGGTTTGAACCGATGACCACCCTCCTCCTCGTCGAGCACGGCCAGTCCGAGATCAAGGACGGCACCTTGAAGGCGCTCACCGCCGCCAAGCAGCTCGGCGCCCCCATCCACGCCCTCGTCGTCGGCGCCGGCAGCCGGGCCGCCGCCGCCGCGGCGGCCAAGCTCGACGGCGTCGACAAGGTGCTGCTGGCCGAGGACGCGGCCTACGACCACGACCTCGCCGAGCCGGTCGCCGCGCTGATCGTCGCGATCGCGGAGCCCTACGACGCGATCGTGTGCTCGGCGACCACCACCGGCAAGAACATCCTGCCGCGCGTCGCCGCCCTGCTCGACGTCGCGCAGATCTCCGACATCATGGCGGTCGTGTCGCCCGACACGTTTGAGCGCCCGATCTATGCCGGCAACGCGATCCAGACCGTCCAGGCCGGCGCCGGCAAGAAGGTGATCACCGTCCGCACCGCCGCCTTCAAGGCCACCGGCGAGGGCGGAGCGGCGGCCCCCGTCGAGGCGGTGACGGCGGCGGCGCCCCCTGCCGGCGGCTCGACCTTCAAGGGCGAAGAGATCGCCAAGTCCGACCGGCCGGAGCTGGCGGCGGCCAAGAGCATCGTCTCCGGCGGTCGCTCGCTCGGCTCGGCCGACAAGTTCAAGGAGCTGATCGAGCCGCTGGCCGACTCGCTAGGCGCGGCCGTCGGCGCCTCCCGCGCCGCGGTCGATGCCGGCTACGCCCCCAACGACTGGCAGGTCGGCCAGACCGGCAAGGTGGTCGCGCCCGACCTCTACGTCGCCGTCGGCATCTCCGGCGCGATCCAGCACCTGGCCGGCATGAAGGATTCGAAGGTCATCGTCGCGATCAACAAGGACGAGGACGCGCCGATCTTCCAGGTAGCGGATTACGGGCTCGTCGGCGACCTGTTCCAGATCGTGCCGGAACTGCAGGCCGAGATCGGCAAGGCCAAGGGCAACTGAAGTCGTTCGTCGCGATCCGAAGGTCGTCGGATCGGGTCACCCGGTCGAACCCGTCTCGCGATCGCGTGCGCGACGGGTTCCACTTGGGCCGACGAAGGGTCTAAAAGAAACGCCGCACAGTCCTTCCAGCTTTCGCGTCGGATGGTGGGCCGTGCGGCGTAGGGCAGCTCGACAACCGCTTCGGTCGTCGGCGTCGGGGGCATGGATCGACAGATGGGCATCGATATCAAGCGGGTCGGCATCATCGGTGCCGGGCAGATGGGGAGCGGCATCGCTCACGTCTGCGCGGCGGCCGGCCTCGACGTTCTGCTGAACGACCGCGATCCCGACCGCCTGAACGCCGGCCTCGCCAACATCGACGGCAACCTCGCCCGCCAGGTCTCGAAGGGCACGATGGACGAGGGACAGCGCCGCGACGTCCGCGAGCGCATCGTCGCCGCCCGCAGCTACGACGACCTCGGCCCCTGCGACCTCGTCATCGAGGCCGCGACCGAGAACGAGGCCACCAAGCGGCAGATCTTCTCGACGGTGTGCACGTCGCTGCGGCCCGATGCGCTGATCGCCACCAACACGTCCTCGATCTCGATCACCCGGCTCGCCGCCTCGACCGACCGGCCGGAGCGCTTCATCGGCATCCACTTCATGAATCCGGTGCCGGTGATGCAGCTCGTCGAGCTGATTCGCGGCATCGCCACGGAGGACCCGACCTACGAGTCGGCCAAGGCGTTCATCGCAAAGCTCGGCAAGACCTCGACGATGTCGGAGGATTTTCCGGCCTTCATCGTCAACCGCATCCTGCTGCCGATGATCAACGAGGCGATCTACACGCTCTACGAAGGCGTCGGCTCGGTCGAATCGATCGACACCGCGATGCGGCTCGGTGCGAACCACCCGATGGGCCCGCTGCAGCTCGCCGACTTCATCGGCCTCGATACCTGCCTGTCGGTGATGCAGGTGCTCTACGAGGGTCTGGCGGATTCGAAGTACCGACCGTGCCCGCTGCTGGTGAAGTACGTCGAGGCCGGCTGGCTCGGCCGCAAGGTCAAGCGCGGCTTCTACGACTATCGCGGCGAGACGCCGGTCCCGACCCGCTGAGCGCGGGCAGGGTCGTTTCATCGCCTACTTGGGCTGGTTGCCGTTGGCGCTCGGCTGGGCCGGCTGCGGGTAGGTCGGGTTGCCGGCCGGAACGGCGCCGCTGTTGCTCGACGCCGGCGCGTTGCTTGAGCCCGTCACCGACCCGGTGATCTCCTTGCGCGACGCGTCCTGGCTCTGGCTGGCATAGTCCTTCGGCGCGTTGGCTCCGTTCCACGTCAGCAGGCCGATCGTGGCGACCGCGAGCAGCACGAGGCTGCCGACCAGCACCCACAGCACCGACTTGCCGCGCTCGCCCTGGCGCGCGTTCTGATTGGGAAGCTTCTCGACCATTCCAAGGACCTCACCGATACGCCGACAGGGCGTCGCCGCGTGCCGAAGGGCGGCACGCGTTCTCGACCCGGCAAACGCTGGTCCGCCGCCGGGGGTTCCTCCCGATACGGCTGCGCTCGGCCTCAGCGGCCGGTGACGAGCAGGATCTTGCCGAGGTGGGCGCTCGACTCCATCAGCGCATGCGCCTTCTGCGCCTCTTCCAGAGGGAAGGTCGCGTGGATCACCGGGCGGATGCGGCCGGCATCGAGCTCCGGCCACACGTCGCGGCGGAGCCCGTCGGCGATTTCCGCCTTCTCGGCGTTCAGACGCGGCCGCAGCGTGGCGCCGGTGAAGGTGAGCCGCTTGATCATGATCGGCGTGATGTTGAGCGCCTCGACCTTGTTGCCGCCCATTAGGGCGATCAGCACAAGGCGACCCTCGATCGCGAGCGAGGCGAGGTTCTTGGCGAGGTAGCTCGCACCGATCATGTCGAGGATGACGTCGACGCCCTTGCCGTCGGTCAGCCGCTGGACCTCCTCGGCGAAGTCGGCCTCGCGGTAGTTGATCGCGGCGTCCGCGCCGAGCGACTCGCAGAACGCGCACTTCTCGGCCGAGCCGGCCGTCGTCAGCACGCGGGCGCCGAGGTGCTTGGCGATCTGGATCGCCGTGGAGCCGATGCCGCTCGATCCGCCATGGACGAGGAAGGTCTCGCCCGCGGCGAGCCGCCCGCGCTGCACCACGTTGGAATAGACCGTGAAGAACGTCTCGGGGATGCCGCCGGCATCGACGAGCGACAGCACCTCGGGCTTCGGCAGGCAATGCCCGGCCTCCGCCACCGCGAACTCGGCGTAGCCGCCGCTGATCACCAGCGCGCAGACCTCGTCGCCGAGGGACAGGCCGGACACGCCCTCGCCGAGCGCCGCGATGCGGCCCGCGACCTCGAGGCCCGGCACTGCGGTGGCGCCCTTCGGCGGCGGATACTTGCCGCCGCGCTGCATCACGTCCGGACGGTTGACGCCGGCCGACACCACCTCGATCAGCACCTGGCCCGGCCCGGCCTCCGGCAGCGGCACCGTCTCGATGCCGATCACCTCGGGGCCGCCGGCTCCGTTGAAGCAGACCTGGCGCATGGTCTCGGGCAGCGTCGTCGTCATCGGGCGGTCTCCTCGCGAGGGTTCGCCCCTAGTTGCTGCCGGACGCTCCGTTGGCAAGCCCAGGTCCAAGGCCCGCGCGTCTCAGCGGGTGCCGTACATCCGGTCGCCGGCATCGCCCAGGCCCGGCACGATGTAGCTGTGGTCGTTGAGGTGGCTGTCGATCGCCGCGGTCCAGATCGGCACGTCGGGGTGAGCGGCCTGAAGCCGGGCGACGCCCTCCGGCGCGGCGAGCAGGCAGACGAAGCGCAGGTCCTGCGCGCCGCGCGCCTTCAGCCGCGTCAGCGCGGCGATGGCGGAATTCGCGGTGGCGAGCATCGGGTCGAGCACCAGCACCGTGCGATCGGCGAGGTCCGACGGCGCCTTGAAGTAGTACTCGACCGCCTCGAGCGTCTCCGGGTCGCGGTAGAGCCCGACATGCGCGACGCGAGCCGAGGGCAGCAGCGACAGCATCCCGTCGAGGAAGCCGACGCCAGCCCGCAGGATCGGGGCGAGGACCAGCTTCTTACCCTGGATCTGGCGCCCCTCCATCGTCTGGATCGGCGTCTCGATCGTCACCGGCTCCAGCGGCAGGTCGCGCGTCACTTCATAAGCGAGCAGCATCCCGATCTCGTTGAGCAGGTTGCGGAAACCCTGCGTCGAGCGGTTCTTGTCGCGTAGGAGCGTCAGCTTGTGCTGGACGAGGGGGTGGCCGACCACCGTGACCGTTGCCTGGCTCATCCTGTCCTCCCGACGCGTGCCCTCCCGCTTTGCCGAACGGCGATCCCGGGCGCAACGTGAACCCCACGAAAAAGGGCCTTCCGCTCACACGGAAGGCCCTCGATCTCGTCGGTCGCGCGTCGGGATCAGGCGGTGAAGGACTTGTCGGTCCCGTCGGCGCGGCGCTTGGCCATGAAGGCGTCGAACTGGTCGCGATCCTTGGCGCGCTTCAGCTCCTCGACGAACTCGGCGAAGGCGCGGCTTTCCTCCTGCAGGGCGCGGCGCTGAGCGTCGAGCCGGTCGAGCTCGGCCTTGCGATACTCCTCGAAGGCCCAGTTGCCGGTGGTTCCGCGGCGGTTCGAGGCCTCGAATGCGCGGGCGAAGCGCGAGGCACGGGCGGTGCCGCCCTCCCAGCCCGCGGCGCCGCGCTTGGCGTAGTCGCGCAGTTCACCGAGGGCCGGATACCCGGCGATCTTCCACGCCACCAGGGCGAGGCCGACGGGCCACCAGTAGATGAAGCTCACGACGATCGCGCCGATCTCGATCGAGCGGCGCGGAAACGGGCCGCAGCGGCTGACCTTGCCGCTCGCCCAGGGGGAGGAAGTGGAAGTGCTCACGGTAAGGCTCCGCTGTTCATGTGAACAGCGTTAACATGCGGGCGGCCCGCAGGCCTTTCAAGGGGTGCGACGCGCGATGCGCATCACACCGGCTTGCCCGCCCCGGCGCCGTGGACGAGGGCGAGCACGCCGGCGCGCAGAAGCTCGTACTTGTCGGGAATGCCCGGCCCCTTCGGCAGGTGTCCCGCTGCCGCGAGGGTTGCCAGCCCGTGCGAAAGCGCCCAGACCTCCAGCGCAATGAAGCGCGGGGCGACGCCGCCGAACCCGTCGGGGAAGGTCGCCTGCAACGCCTCGACCAGGAGGTCGAACGGGCTCGGGCGCGGCCCGGCCTCGTTCGGGGCGTGGACGCCGCGGGTCTCGAAGATCGCCGCGTAGTAGCCCGGTTCCTCCTCCGCGAAGGCGAGGTAGGCCTCGCCCATCCGGGTGAAGCGCTCCAGCGGGGTGCCGCGGGCTGTGAGCGCGCGCGCCAGCCGCTCGGCCAGATCCGCGAAGCCGCGCCCGGCGAGTTCCTCGAGCAACGCCTCGCGGCCGCGGAAATGCCGGTAGAGCGCGGCCGGGGTGACGCCGACGAGGCGGGCGGCGTCGACCAGGGTGAAGCCGCCGATGCCGCGCTCGGCGATGAAGCGGCGCGCGGCCTCGATCAGCGCCTCCTTCAGGTTGCCGTGGTGGTAGCCACGTCGATCAGCGGGTCCGTCTCGCCAGGGTCGCACCGGGTACTCCTCACCTGCACCCCGGACGCGGGCGCGCGACGTTTACGAGCGAGCGTCGCGTTTGTTTCGGCGATCGTGCGAGCTTACCAGAAATCCGGCTTTCCCCGACATCGTTGCGTCTACCAGTCGACGATGGACGCGGGCGTGAGGCTTGACAGTCACGCCCGATGCAACAGTGTTTCATCCGGTGATCGGCAGGGCTCGGGATGCCGTGCGACCCCTCGGCGCGGAACGGAGAATCGCGAGCATGGCCTTCGTCAGCCTGAAGGCGTGGCGGGCGCGCTCGGCCGAGCAGGCTCAGCGCGCCAAGCTTCTGAAGGTCGCATGCTCGGATGCCCTCGGGCTCGGCGCGGAGGATGCGATCACCGTCAACGAGATCGCCTGCGCCGACCCCGGCTGCCCGGACATCGAGACCGTGGTGCTGGTGATGCGCGCCGGCGAGCCGACGCGGGCGATCCGCATCCCCGCGCCGATGGATGCGGTCGGCGAGGCCGAGCTGGAGCGGCTCGTCGCGGACGAGCGGGTGCTCCGCAAGCCGAACGCATCTTAGGCGCAACCGTGCCGGCGGCTCGGCACGACGCGCGGCGCACTATGTTTTGACCGGGGAAATTCGGCAATCTCCTCTATAAGTCTATCGTGACGGCGGTGCCATCAAGAGCACCGATGCAACGAACGAAGAGATTACGAGGAAACGCCATGCGCCACATCATCCGAAAGACCGTCGTCGGCCTCGCCGTCGCGTTGCCCGTGCTGGCCTCGGCCGGCGTCGCCTTCGCGGCGGCCGGCGACGGCGACGCCGAGCGCGCGGCACGCTGGCAGGAGCTGCAGAAGCAGGTGTTCGGCGACCGAAAGGTCGAGCCCGGCAAGCTTGTATCGATCGACATGCCGGTGCGCGCCGAGGACGCCGCCCTGGTCCCGGTGACGCTCACCGTCGCCGACAAGGACGAGGTGAAGGGGCTGTACCTCATCATCGATGACAACCCGGCACCGCTCGCCGCCCATGTCGACTTCGGGCCGGCCGGCGACCCGGCGCAGCTGAAGATGCGGGTGCGGGTCAACACCTATTCCAACGTCCACGCCGTGGCCGAGACCAAGGACGGGCGTCTCGTCGCGTCCGAGATCTTCGTGAAGGCATCGGGCGGCTGCTCGGCGCCGATGGGGATGACCGACGCGGACGCGATGAAGGGCATGGGCGACATGCGGATGAAGTTCTCCGACCTCACCGCCGACAAGGCGATGCCGGCGACGCTGATGATCCGCCACCCGAACTTTTCCGGCATGCAGATGAACCAGGTTTCGCGCGAGTACACGCCCGCCCGCTACCTCGACCGGATCAGCGTCAGCCAGGGCGCGCGCAACGTCTTCACGCTGGAAGGCGACATCTCGATCTCGTCGAACCCGGTGATCGGCTTCGAGATGCGCCCCGAGGGCAGCGCGCCGATCACGGTCGCGGCCACCGACAGCCAGGGCGGCACGTTCGACCACACCTTCCCGGTGCCGGCCGTCAGCAACTGATCGACGACGACGCGCCCGGCCCGAGCGGGCCGGGCTTTCGCCAACCGGGGATCCGACGCTCATGACACGCCGCCGTACGCTCATCGCCCTCCTCGCCCTCGCGCCGCTGGCCTTCGCCCAGGCGCAGGCCGGGGAGATGAAGCCCTATTCGCAGGAGGCGTTCGACGCCGCGCAGAAGGCCGGCAAGCCGATCCTCGTCGAGGTCAGCGCGCCGTGGTGCCCGATCTGCAAGACGCAGAAGCCGATCCTGGCCAAGCTCAGCGCCGACCCGCGCTTCAAGGACCTGCAGATCTTCGACATCGACTTCGACAGCCAGAAGGACCTGCTGCGCAAGCTCGACGTCCGCATGCAGAGTACGCTGATCGCCTACAAGGGCGCCGTCGAGACCGGCCGCTCGGTCGGCGAGACGCAGCCCGAATGGATCGAGGGGCTGGTCGAGAAGACCCTCTAGGCCGAACGCGATGCTCGTCAGCCTCGGCCTCGCGCTGCTCGCCGGACTGCTCTCGACGCTCTCGCCCTGCGTGCTGCCGCTGCTGCCGCTGGTGCTCGGGGCGGCGGCGTCCGAGCATCGCTACGGGCCGGCGGCGCTGGCGGGCGGGCTGGCCCTGTCGTTCGTGGCGATCGGCCTCTTCGTCGCCACGATCGGCTTCGGCCTCGGGCTCGACGGCGACGTGTTCCGCCGCGTCGCCGCGATCCTGCTGATCCTCGTCGGGATCGTCCTGCTGGTGCCGTCGGCGCAGACGCGCCTCGCGGTCGCCGCCGGGCCGGTCGCGAACTGGACCGAGGCGCGCTTCGGCGGGTTCTCCGCCACCGGCCTGTGGGGCCAGCTCAGCGTCGGGCTGCTGCTCGGCGCCGTCTGGAGCCCCTGCGTCGGCCCGACGCTCGGCGCCGCCTCGATCCTGGCGGCGCAGGGACGCGACCTTGGGGCGGTGGGCCTGACGATGCTGGTCTTCGGCCTCGGCGCGGCCCTGCCGCTCCTGATCCTCGGCGCCCTCTCGCGATCCGTCCTGATGCGCTGGCGCGACCGGCTGATGCGGGCCAGCAAGGGAATGAAGGCGGCGCTCGGTCTCATCCTCGTCGCCACCGGGCTGGTGATCGTGCTCGGCGCCGACAAGCGGATCGAGGCGGTGCTGGTCGACGTTTCGCCGGATTGGCTGAACGCGCTGACGACGCGCTACTGAACGCGCCGCCTCAGCGCTTGAAGAACGCGTCCGCGGCGCCGAGTGCCGCCTGCTTGGCCGTCCGGGCCGCCTCGAGCCGCCGGATCTCGTCCTGCAGCAGCGCGATCCGGTGATCGATCTCGTCCACCGACAGGGTGTCGAGCCCCTGCCCGATCTCGTGGTGCACCGGGCGCTTCACCCGCTCGTCGTCGTCCCGCATCGCAAAACTCCTCACAAGGCCGGCGTCCCGGCGCCGGGCGGCAGGCCGAGATGGCGGGCGACGGTGGCGCCGATGTCGGAGAACGTCGCGCGCCGCCCGAGCGAGCCCGGCGCGATCCCCGGCCCGAAGGCCAGGACCGGCACCTGCTCGCGGGTATGCTCGGTGCCGTGCCAGGTCGGGTCGTTGCCATGGTCGGCGGTGACGAGGCAGAGGTCGCCCGGGCGAAGCGTCGCCAGGATGTCGGGAACGCGGGCGTCGAACGCTTCCAGCTCGGCGGCGTAGCCCGGCACGTCGCGGCGGTGGCCGTGCTCGCTGTCGAAGTCGACGAGGTTGGCGAAGACCAGCCCGCCATCGGCGAGGCTTCCGAGCGCATCGAGCGCGGCGTCGAGGCACGCCATGTTGGCGCCCGGCTTGATCTCGCGGCCGGTGGCACGGTGGGCGAAGATGTCGCCGATCTTGCCGACGCTGACCACGTCGCGGCCCGCGGCCTGGAGGCGGTCGAGCAGGGTGTCGGCCGGCGGCGCGACGGAGAAGTCGCGGCGGTGGCTCGTCCGGCGAAAGCCTGCCTCGGCCGTCCCGGCGAAGGGCCGGGCGATCACCCGGCCGATCCGGTAGGCGTCGCAGAGCTCGCGCGCGATCCGGCACAGGTCGTAGAGGCGCTCCAGGCCGAAGGCGTCCTCGTGGGCCGCGATCTGGAAGACGCTGTCGGCGGACGTGTAGCAGATCGGCCTGCCGGTCCGGACGTGCTCGGCGCCGAGCGCATCGATGATCGCGATGCCGGAGGCGTGGCGGTCGCCGAGGATGCCCGGCAGGTCCCCGAGCCGGATCAGGTCGCGCGTCAGCGCCTCGGGAAAGGCCGGCCGCGTATCCGGGAAGTATCCCCACGGTTCGCGCATGGCGAGGCCGGCGATCTCCCAATGCCCGGACGGCGTGTCCTTGCCGGCCGCGGTCTCGACGGCGTGGCCCCAGGCGCCCGCGAGCGCGCCGGGCGGCGCGAGCC
>NZ_VRVH01000103.1:0-14106 GCF_008040095.1 Methylobacterium sp. WL6
GGTCTTCGCCCCGCTGGTCGCCGACGACCACGTCGCGGCCTTCACCGAGGCACTGAAGCGCATGGGCGGGCGCGTGGTCGAGGCCGGCCCCGCCGGCGATCCGCTCGGCCACGTGCGCGAGCGCCTGGACGCGGCGAAGGTCGTCGCTTCCGCCGTGCCGGAACATGCCGGCAACCGCGACCTTTCCGCCGTCACCCGGCCGCAGGCGGTCGACGACGTCGACGTCGCGATCGTGCGCGCCCGCTTCGGCATCGCTGAGACCGGATCGGTGCTGTTCACCGAGGCCGAGCTGGTGGTGAACGCGGTGGCCTACCTCGCCCAGCACCTCGTGGTGCTGCTCGACCCCGCCGACATCGTCGTCAACGTCCAGGCGGCCTACAAGCGGCCGGACTTCGCCGGGGCGGCCTACGCCGTCCTGCACACCGGCCCCTCCGCCACCGCCGACATCGAGGGCGTATTGATCCACGGGGCGCAGGGCGTGCGCTCGCTGACCGTCGTCCTGTTGCCGCGCGGCGACGTTCGGGCCGCCTGATCGATCGCGCCGTCGAGCTCGGGGAACCTCGGAACGGGCGTGCTCCTTGCTTGGGCTAGACCCTCGGCAACGCTACGGAGGCCCGATGCGCTACACTCTCGGCTGCAGCCTGTCCTACAACATCCTTTCGGACACGACCTTCATCTTCAACCTGGAGGTCGCGCGCTTGCGAAGCCTTGAGCTTCTCAGCGAATCCCTCGTGCTGACGCCGAACCTGAAGCGCGACATCTACACGACGCCCGATCTGCTCAACCGTTACCTCGGCGTCAACGTGCCGATGGGCCAGTTCGCGCTGGAATACAACGCCGAGGTCGAGCTCACCGTCCACCGGGCCGACCCGGCGACGATCAACGAGACGCCGATCTCGGCGCTGCCGCTCGACATCCTGCCCTTCCTGCTGCCGAGCCGCTTCGTCTCGTCCGATCGGCTGACGCCGTTCGCCCAGGCCGAGTTCGGCGCGCTGCCGAAGGGGCATCAACGGGTCAACCAGATCTGCAACTGGATCCACGACCACATGACCTACAAGCCGGGCACCAGCGACGGCGAGACCACCGCCGACGAGAGCCTGCTCAAGCGCGCGGGCGTGTGCCGCGACTTCGCGCATATCGGCACCGCCTTCTGCCGCGCGCTGGGCATCCCCGCCCGCTTCGTGTCCTGCTACGCGCACGGCCTGGTGCCGAGCGACTTCCACGCGGTGTTCGAGGCCTATCTCGACGGGCGCTGGTGGCTGTTCGACGCGACCCGCCAGGCCGATCTCGACGGCCTGGTGCGCATCGGCGTCGGCCGGGATGCCGCCGAGATCGCGTTCTCGACGCCCTACGGCAACATGCAGCCGGTCAACCAGCAGATCCGCATCACGCGCTCGGACGGCCTCGGCAGCCCGCCCCAGCGCACGGTCGACGCGATCTCGACGGAGGTGCCGGCGCCGCATGCGGGCGCGGCCTGAACCGCCGCCATCGATGCGCCGGATCGCCCGTCCGTGTTAGGAAGGGATCGATAGCCCCGGCAAAGGAGCGATGCCGTGTCGCGCGCGATCAACGATCATCAGCACCGACCGGTCGACATCCCGGACAGCGCGCGGGCCGCGATCGAGACGGTGGCGGCCCATCCCGCGGTGCGGGCGATCATCGTGTTCGGGTCGCGCGCCGCGGGCGATCACGATGCCCGGTCCGACATCGATGTCGCCATCGAGGCACCGGGCCTCGACCCGGCGGCGATGGCGCGGCTTCGCGACGGGATCGCGCGGTTTCCCACGCTCTATCGGATTTCGGTGACCCGGCTCGACACGATGCCGAGCGCACTCAAGGATCGCGTCCTGGCGCAGGGAGTCACGATCTATGAGCGCGCGGAAGCTTGACGACAGCCTGGGCAATCTCGGCCGCGCCGTCGCCAATCTCGAGCGTGCGCTGACGATCCCGACGGATGGCGAGCTCGTCTTCGAAGGCACCATCCACCGCTTCGAGATCACGATCGAGCTGGTCTGGAAGACCCTGAAGCGCGCCCTCGAATTCGAGGGCCTGAGCCCGAAGACGCCGCGCGACAGCGTGAAGGAGGCCTTCCGGATCGGCTGGCTACACGACGAGGCGGTCTGGCTCGACATGCTCGATTACCGCAACACCACATCCCACGCCTACCTGTCGGACGAGCTCGTGGCGGCCAACTATCGAGACATCGCCAAGGTCACGCCGCTCATCCGAACCACCTTCGATTTTCTCGCGCAGCGCTACCGCACGATCTGACAGGATGGGGACGCCGCTTCCCACCTCTCGCGCAGCGGAAGCCGGCATCGGCGTCAGGAGCATGCCATGGCCTACCGCCACGTCGTCGGCCCGCGCAGCTGGGCGTTCGCCGACCTTGCCGAGCTGATGGCGAAGGCGACGCCGGTCCGCTCCGGCGACCGGCTCGCGGGGCTCGCCGCGGAATCGGCGGAGGAGGGGTCGGCCGCGCGCTGGTGCCTCGCCGACGTGCCGCTGCGCGAGATCCTGGCCAAGCCCCTGATCGCCTACGAGGACGACGACGTCACCCGGCTGATCCTCGACGGCCACGATGCGGCGGCGTTCGCCGAGATCGCGCACCTCACCGTCGGCGACTTTCGCGAATTCCTGCTCGTCGCGACCAGCGAGACGCTGGCGCGAATCGCGCCCGGGATCACGCCGGAGATGGCGGCGGCGGTCTCGAAGATCTCGCGCAACCAGGACCTGATCCTGATCGCCCGGAAGTGCCGGGTGGTGACCCGGTTCCGCAACACCATCGGCCTGCCCGGCACGATGGCCGTGCGGCTGCAGCCGAACCACCCGACCGACGATCCCGCCGGGATCACGGCGGCGATCCTCGACGGGTTGTCCTACGGCTGCGGCGACGCGGTGATCGGCATCAACCCGGCCTCGGACTCGGTGGCCGCGCTGGGCAAGCTCCTCCACCTCCTCGACGCGATCATCCGGCGCCATGCGATCCCGACGCAGGGCTGCGTGCTGACCCACGTCACCACCACCCTCGAGGCGATGAACCGTGGGCTGCCGGTCGACCTCGTGTTCCAGTCGATCGCCGGCACGCAGGGCGCCAACGCCGGGTTCGGCGTCACGCTGGCGATCCTGAAGGAGGCGCACGAGGCGATGCTGGCGCTGAAGCGCGGGACGGTCGGCGACAACGGCATGTATTTCGAGACCGGGCAGGGCTCGGCGCTGTCCGCGAACGCCCATCACGGCATCGACCAGCAGACGCTGGAGGCGCGGGCCTACGCGGTGGCGCGCCCGTTCCGGCCGCTTCTCGTCAACACCGTCGTCGGCTTCATCGGGCCGGAATACCTCTACGACGGCAAGGAGATCATCCGCGCCGGGCTCGAGGACCACTTCTGCGGCAAGCTGATGGGCGTCCCGCTCGGCGTGGACGTCTGCTACACCAACCACGCCGAGGCCGACCAGAACGACATGGACGTGCTGCTGACGCTGCTGGGGGCGGCCGGCTGCACCTACGTGATGGGCGTGCCCGGCGCCGACGACGTGATGCTGAACTACCAATCCACCTCGTTCCACGACTCCCTCTACGTCCGCGAGGTTCTGGGCCTCAAGCGCGCCCCCGAGTTCGAGGCGTGGCTGCACGCCCTCGGGATGACGGACGATCACGGCAGGCTGCTGCCCGCGGAGCCGGGATCGCCGCTGCTCGCCGACGCTTCGGGGCTCGCCGCATGAGCGAGGACGCGAAGGTCTGGGCGCGGCTCGCCGGGCTGACGCCCGCCCGGATCGGCCTCGGGCGGGCCGGGAGCGGCCTGCCGACCCGCGAGGTCCTGCGCTTCGGCCTCGCCCACGCCCAGGCCCGCGACGCCGTGCACGCGCCGATGGATGCCGATGCGACCGCACAGGCGATCGCGGCGTTGGGTTTCGCGACGCTCCGGGTCGCCTCGCGGGCGGCCGACCGCGCGACCTACCTGCGCCGGCCCGACCTCGGGCGCGCCTTGGCGGAGGAGGGCCGCCAGGCCCTCGAGCAGGCCGCCGGCGATCCGGTCGATCTCGCGATCGTCGTCGCCGACGGGTTGTCGGCCCGTGCCGTGCACGAGGGCGCGGCCGGTTTCCTTGCGGCCTTCAAGCCGCATGCCGACGGGGCCGGCTGGCGGCTCGCGCCGGTGGTCGTCGCAACGCAGGCCCGCGTCGCGCTCGGCGACGCCGTCGGCAGCGCCCTCAAGGCCCGCGCGGTAGCGGTGCTGATCGGCGAGCGTCCCGGCCTGTCCTCGCCCGACAGCCTCGGGATCTACCTCACCTTCGCGCCGCGCCCCGGCCGCTCGGACGCCGAGCGCAACTGCATCTCGAACGTCCGCCCCGCCGGGCTCTCGCACCCGCTCGCCGCGTTCAAGCTCGACTGGCTCCTGACCCAGGCCTTCGCCCGCGGGCTGACCGGCGTGTCCCTGAAGGACGAGAGCGACGCCGCGCTCGCCGCGGCTCAAGAAGCGAACATGATCGACGTGTAAGCGATACCCGTCAGGCGGTTGCATCCAGCAGGCAAAGGGCAAGCTCCGCCGCTTCTGCGACTTCAGCGTTCTCGGAGGTCAATAAGGCCGCCAACGCGGCTTTCGCCGATCGGTACGTTTCCTCGTCGGCGCGATCGACGCGGCCAAGCTCGAAGAAGATCAGCGTTTCGGCACGTGCTTCGTACGATCCCTTCGCGATCAGCCGAGCGGCCAAGTCAAGCGGCAGGGTGCCGCCCAGCTCGCTGAGAGCGAACAGAAGCGTTCCCGCTTCTCCGGCGACCCGTTCGTCCCGCAAGGTCGTGACGATGGGCTCGGACATCTCCGCAAGACCGCAGTCCGCCAGCGCCAACGCAGCCGTATTCCGCACGCGGCGGGATCGTGTGGACTGCAGGATCTCCGCCACGTCCCTCAAGGCGTCGGGGGAGGGCGCGTGGCCCTTCAGGTCTTCGAGCGTGGCTACCAGGGCTTCCTCATCACCGGAGCCTGCGGCATCCGCGACGGAAGACTGCCTGGGCAGAACGAGCGTGTTTGAGACCATGCGTTACGACCGCTCCTTCGGCGGATGTGAACTGGCCCAGTCCGCGTAAGTATCCTCCGCCTCCCGCCGCGTCGTCAAATCGCCGAGCCCAGCCCTCGCTTTTTCGCGGTGCCACCATCGTCGAAACTCGTCGAACCGTGGTCGGCTTCGCAAGCCGAACCAGGGATCGCGGGTGAACATCCGCCCTCCGCGCAAGGGTCGTCTTTCGTCTTCGGCCATGGCTCGCACAGATGCGTCGTCAATGCGAGCATACGCAGTGCCGCCCGCTCACGTGTCCAGAACGATCACCGGCCCGCACGTCTGAATATCTGGGCGCCGAGCAAGCCAAACGCGGCTGTGGCGGGGTCGCAACACCGCGAAAGCATCCCGGGTTTGCCCCGAGACCTGCCTTCAACCGCCGCGATCCCGCCATAAACCGGGACCACCTCAGCATCCGCGGTAAACGGCTTTTCCCCCAACCGGTTACCGCTCGGTTGCGAGCGATTCCAAGAGCGTGGTCGAGCCTCCTCGCGCAACGTCGGTCGACGCTGCGGGACGGTCGTTCGCACCCTGCCGGGGATCGGCCGATGCGTAGCGGACCCGGGGGTGCGGGACAGGTCATGGACGCGCCTACGAACGACAAGTCGAAGCTGCCGAGCCGCCACGTCACGGAGGGGGCCGACCGCGCGCCGCACCGCTCGTATCTCTATGCGATGGGCCTGACCAAGCAGCAGATCCACCAGCCGCTCGTCGGCGTGGCGTCGTGCTGGAACGAGGCCGCCCCGTGCAACATCTCGCTGATGCGCCAGGCGCAGGCGGTGAAGAAGGGCGTCGCGGCCGCCCACGGCACCCCGCGCGAGTTCTGCACCATCACCGTCACCGACGGCATCGCCATGGGGCACGCCGGCATGCGCGCCTCGCTGCCGTCGCGCGAGGTCATCGCCGATTCCGTCGAGCTGACCATGCGCGGCCACGCCTACGACGCCCTGGTCGGCCTCGCCGGCTGCGACAAGTCGCTGCCGGGCATGATGATGGCGATGGTGCGCCTCAACGTGCCGTCGATCTTCATCTACGGCGGCTCGATCCTGCCGGGCTCGTTCCGCGGCCGCCCGGTCACCGTGCAGGACCTGTTCGAGGCGGTCGGCAAGGTCGCGGTCGGCGACATGAGCCTCGACGACCTCGACGAGCTCGAGCAGGTCGCCTGCCCCTCGGCCGGCGCCTGCGGCGCGCAGTTCACCGCCAACACCATGGCCACCGTCTCCGAGGCGATCGGCCTTGCGCTGCCCTACTCGGCCGGCGCGCCGGCGCCTTACGAGATCCGCGACCAGTTCTGCGCCACCGCCGGCGAGAAGGTGATGGAGCTGCTGGCCAAGAACATCCGCCCGCGCGACATCGTCACCCGCAAGTCCCTGGAGAACGCCGCTGCTGCCGTCGCCGCGTCCGGCGGCTCGACCAACGCCGCGCTCCACCTGCCGGCGATCGCGCACGAGTGCGGGATCAAGTTCGACCTGTTCGACGTCGCCGAGATCTTCCGGCGCACGCCCTACGTCGCCGACCTGAAGCCGGGCGGCCGCTACGTCGCCAAGGACATGTTCGAGGTCGGCGGCATCCCGCTCCTGATCAAGACCCTGCTCGACCACGGCTTCATCCACGGCGACTGCATGACGGTGACCGGCCGCACCATCGCCGAGAACATGGAGCACGTCCGCTGGAACCCGGACCAGGACGTGGTCCGCTCGGCCGGCAGCCCGATCACCCCGACCGGCGGCGTCGTCGGCCTCAAGGGCAACCTCGCCACCGAGGGCGCGATCGTGAAGGTCGCCGGCATGCCGCTGAACAAGCAGGTCTTCACCGGCCCGGCGCGGGTGTTCGACGGCGAGGAGGCCTGCTTCGAGGCCGTCCAGAAGCGCACCTACAAGGAGGGCGAGGTCCTGGTGATCCGCTACGAGGGCCCGAAGGGCGGCCCCGGCATGCGCGAGATGCTGTCCACCACCGCCGCGCTCTACGGCCAGGGCATGGGCGACAAGGTCGCCCTCATCACCGACGGGCGCTTCTCCGGCGCCACCCGCGGCTTCTGCGTCGGCCATGTCGGGCCCGAGGCGGCGGTGGGCGGGCCGATCGGGCTGCTGCGCGACGGCGACATGATCACGCTCGACGCGATCAAGGGCACCCTCGACGTGGCGCTCTCCGACGCCGAGCTCGACGCGCGCCGCAAGGCGTGGACGCCGCGGACCAATTCCGCGACCTCCGGCTACCTCTGGAAGTACGCGCAGACCGTCGGACCCGCCGTGAACGGCGCCGTGACCCATCCGGGCGGCGCCGAGGAGATCCAGAGCTATGCGGACGTCTAGGACCGACCGCGACCGGCCGGACCGGGCCGATCCCCGTCGGTCCCGCGGCGGGCTGAACGTGCACCTGCGCGGCCTCGCGCTCGCCGCGACGGCGGTCGCGACCCTGCTCGCCGGCACGCCGGCGACGGAGGCGCTCGACGCCAGCGTCCGCACGCCCGTGCCGGAGAAGAGCTACCGCAGCGCCAAGGACGCGCTGCGGGCCGGCGTGCGCGAGTACAATGCCGGCGACAAGGAGGGCGCGGCCCGCGCGCTCGAATACGCCGCCGACCAGGGCCACGCGCTCGCCCTGTGGAAGCTCGGCCGGATGTATGCCGAGGGCGACGGCGTCCCGCACGACGACCTGAAGGCGTTCGAGTTCTTTTCGCGGATCGCCGATTCCGGCACCGACGACGGGCCCGACGCGCAGACCTCGGCGGTGACGGCGAGCGCCTTCACCGCGCTCGGCAGCTACTTCCTCGACGGGATCAAGGGCACCTACGTGCGCCCGAACCCCGAGCGGGCCTACGACATGTTCAACTACGCGGCGTCGTATTTCGGCGACCCGAACGCGCAGTACAACCTCGCCCGCCTCTACCTCGACGGCACCGGCGTCGAGGCCGACGCGCGCCAGGCCGCGCGCTGGTTCAACCTCGCCGCCGAGAAGGGCCACCACCCGGCCCAGGCGCTCTTGGGCGACATGCTGATGAACGGCATGGGCGGCGTGCCGGTGCAGCGCGCCCGTGGCCTGATGTGGCTCTCGCTGGCCCGCGAGGGCGTCGAGGGGCGCAAGGACGCGTGGATCGTCGCGCTCTACGAGAAGAACTGGGCAGCGGCCAGCGACGAGGACCGCGCCGAGGCGCAGGCCCAGGTGCAGACGGTGGGCTCGATCAAGCGCCGCCGCTGAACCCGGGCCGGCACGACGGCCCGGCCGGGGCGACGTCATATCCCGCGACGCGAATCGAACCCGGCACGGGTTCCTCCCTCCCCGCCGGGGGGGGAGGGAGACGCGCTGAACCGAGTCCATCAGTAACGCGGTCTATCGGACGGCGCTCAGCCCTTGCGCGCGGCCATGGCCGTGACGAAGGACGGGCGCGCCAGGATGCCGTCGACGTAGGCCGCGAGCTTCGGCCAGCGGGCGGCGTCGATCTTCGCGTCCGCGAGGTGGAAGTTGTAGAAGCCGGTCGCGATCGCGATGTCGGCGATCGAGAAGGCGTCGCCGACCAGGAACGCGCCGTCGATCCGACCCTCGAGATGGTCGAACAGCGGCGGCAGGTCGGTGTCGAGCGACTTGGCGACCGCGGCGTCGTCGCAGGGCCTGCCCATCATGTTGGGCTTCAGCACCCGCTCGCGGAACGCCACGACCAGCGGGCCGAACAGCTCCGTGTCGCCGAACTTGTCGTACCAGACCGCGCGGCCGAGCGCCTTCGCGTCGGCCGGCATCAGCGCCGGGTCCGGGTGCTTGCGCTCCAGGTACCACAGGATCGCGGAGGAATCGGCGAGCTTGAAGCCGTCGTCGTCGATCGCCGGGATCTTGCCGAGCGGGCTCGCCGCCTGGAACGCGGCATCGGGCGCGTGGAACATGCAGGGCACGTGCTCGTAAAGCACGCCCTTCTCGGCGAGCGCCACGAGGATCTTGCGGACGTAGGGCGAATAGCCGGTGCCGTAGACGATCATGCTGGTTCTGGACCCATTGGGTTTGCGGAGGGCGCCTCGTAGCACGGATCCCGGCGGCACGGCCGCGACCGGCCCCCCGGATGCGGTCGGACCGCTGCGGCCATTCGACGGGCCATCGGAACTTGGCCGTACGATTGGGCACTTACCCGCACGAGCCCGCACCTCCGTGGGCCGCGATTCCGCCGTCACGAGAGGATTTCCATGAAAGCGCTGTGCTGGCACGGCAAGGGCGACATCCGCTGCGACACGGTCCCCGATCCGCGGATCGAGGATGCGCGCGACATCATCATCAAGGTGACGTCCTGCGCCATCTGCGGCTCGGACCTCCACCTGATGGACGGCCAGATGCCGACCATGGAGGCGGGCGACGTGCTCGGCCACGAGTTCATGGGCGAGGTCGTCGAGGTCGGGCAGGGCTTCACCAAGTTCAGGAAGGGCGACCGCGTGGTCGTGCCGTTCAACATCAATTGCGGCGAATGCCGCCAGTGCCGGCTCGGGAACTACTCCGTCTGCCAGCGCTCGAACCGCAACGCCGCCATGGCCGCCGCCCAGTTCGGCTACACCACCGCCGGCCTGTTCGGCTACTCGCACCTCACCGGCGGCTACGGCGGCGGGCAGGCCGAGTACGTGCGCGTGCCGATGGCCGACGTGGCGCCGATGCTGGCGCCCGAGGGCGTCGACGACGAGTCGCTGCTGTTCCTCACCGACATCCTGCCGACCGGATGGCAGGGCGCCGAGCATTGCGAGATCAAGGGCGGCGAGATCATCGCGGTCTGGGGCGCGGGCCCGGTCGGCCTGTTCGCGATCCAGTCCGCCAAGATCATGGGCGCCGAGCGCATCATCGCGATCGACACGGTGCCCGAGCGCCTGGCGCTCGCCCGCACCTACGGCGCGACCGACATCATCGACTACGCGAAAGAAGATGTGTTCGAGCGGATCAAGGAGATCAGCAAGGGCGAGGGCGCCGACGGCGTCATCGACTGCGTCGGCATGGAGGCCAGCGCCGGCCATGGCGTGGCCAGCCTCGTCAACACGATCCAGGAGAAGCTGACCTCGACCGAGCGGCCCTACGCCCTGATGGAGGCGATCAAGGCGGTGCGCCCCTGCGGCATCGTCTCGGTGCCCGGCGTCTACGGCGGCCCGATCCCGGTCAACATGGGCATGATCGTCCAGAAGGGCCTGACCATGAAGAGCGGGCAGACCCACGTGAAGCGCTACCTGGAGACGCTGACCAAGCTGATCCAGGAGGGGAAGATCGACATGACGTCGATGATCACCCACCGCTCCACCAACCTCGCCGACGGGCCGGACCTCTACAAGACGTTCCGGGACAAGAAGGACGGTTGCGTGAAGGTCGTGTTCCACCCGAACTGACCGACGGGGCGATGCTGGCGCGGTCCGGAACGGACCGTCGCCGGCGTCGCTCGCCGCGGGGGCTCACGCCGCCCGCGTGTTCGCCGTCGGCGCGAAGTGGCCGAGGTAGCGCGTGCCGATCGCCGTCACCGGCAGCACGACGAAGACGTCAGTGGTGCCGAACTGGCGGTCGATCACCGCCCCGTCGCCGAAGGTGGCGCCGACGCGGAGATAGCCCTTGATCAGCGGCGGCAGCGCCTGCAGGGCGGCCTTCGGGTCGATCGCTTCGCGGTCGAGCCGGTCCATCGGCACGTAGCGCTCGGGCAGCGCCCGGGCCCGCCAGCCGTCGGGCGCACGGGCATGGTGGTGCAGGAAGCTCAGGGGCAACGCGAGGCGGGAGGGATCGGTGCCGTCGAGGCTGGCGCAGCCGATCAGCGCGTCGATGCGGTGGTGCAGCACGTAGGCGTAGATGCCGGCCCAGAGCAGCTCGACCGTGCGCTTGGTGCGATAGGGCTTCAGCACGCAGGAGCGGCCGAGCTCGAGCAGGCGCTTGCCGGGATGAGCCGCGAGCAGCGGCGCGATGTCGAACTCGGAGGCCGAGTAGAAGCCGAAATGGCGCTCGGCCGCCTCGCCGCGGAGCAGGCGATAGGTGCCGACCACCTTGGGCCGCGCCTTGCGGAACGGCTTCGCGTCGGTCGCGGCGTGATCGATCACCAGGAGGTGGTCGCAGACCGCATCGTAGGCGTCGACGTCGCGCCGCGACAGCATCGCCATGCCGCTGGGGATCGCCGACATCTCCTCGTAGAACACCTGGTAGCGCAGCCGCTGCGCCCGGCGGATCTCGGACTTGCGGGTGGCGAGGCACACCTCGAGGCTGCCGATGCGGCCGAGGCTCGGGCCCAGCTCGGGGAGGGGCTTGCCCGCACCCTTGGCCTTGAAGCGGATCGGCGTGGCGCCGGGCGGGGTCAGGCTGCGGCCACCGAAGCCGGGCAGGGTGCCGTCGGCCGACTTGCGCTTCAGCTTCGCGATGGGGGACTCGACGCTGTCCCAGCCGTTGGCCCGGATCGCGTCCCAAGCGGCGGAGGCCCCACGCGTAAACTTCGCGACCATGGTCGACGCCCATTCCGGGTCGGGAGCGCGCCCCCGCGGGGCGGCCGGCTCCAGGCCCTGGAACCGGACACAATCACGAAGGCCGCACGCTTTTATGACAGGCCCGCGCCGGCGCCCGTGAGCGTCCCGCGAGCCCGAAGGCCGTCCGGTCTCAGACGAACTGGCTGAGGCCGGGGACGGAGCCGACGATCGGCCCCATCACGTCCTCGCCGGCCTTCTCGCGGCCGTAGGCGAACAGCTCCTGGCCGAGCGGCTGCATCTGGCCCATCGGCACGCCGGCCGCCATCAGCTTCTGGCCGAGCGCCATCACGCCGCCGCCCATCATGCCGCCGAGCATGCCCATGAGGCCGCCGCCGCCCTCGTCGGCGTTCGAGGTCGCGACCAGGGATTCGGCGCCCGGCATCGCCGCCATCAGCTGGCTCACCTCCGTGGCGGGGCCCTCCTTCTGGAGGAACGCCAGGATGTGCCCGATCGCGGTCTGCGCCGTCGCGGCATCGAGCCCGGTGCGGTTGGTCACGCGGGCGATGAGTTCTTCCATGATCGGCAGCTCCCGAGGGTGTTTCCTCGTCCTTCGGGCTTAGGGAAGCAGAAATCAAGCAAAACGGCCGCGCATCTGGCAAAGCCGGTCTTCGGCCGGCATAACCTTCACCGGTGGTGCGAAGGGGATTGGGCGTGATGGCGGGCGACGGCAGCATCCTCGTTGGAAAAAGCATCCCGAAGACCGGCGCGCCGAAGCCCGAGGTGCTGACGCTCAAGCTCGCCAACCGGCACGGGCTGGTGGCCGGCGCGACCGGCACCGGCAAGACCGTGACGCTGCAGGTGATGGCCGAGGGCTTCTCCAATGCCGGCGTCCCGGTCTTCGCGGCGGACGTGAAGGGCGACCTCTCGGGCCTGGCGGCGGCCGGGGAATCCATGCCCGTCTTCGTCAAGCGCGCCGAGGAACTCGGCATCGCCTACGAGCCCGACCGCTTCCCGACCGTGTTCTGGGACCTGTTCGGCGAGCAGGGCCATCCGATCCGCTGCACCGTGACCGAGATGGGGCCGCTGCTGCTGGCGCGGCTGCTCGAGCTCAACGACACGCAGGAGGGCGTCCTCAACATCGCCTTCCGCGTCGCCGATGAGAACCAGTGGCCGGTGATCGACCTGAAGGACCTGCGCGCGCTGCTGGCCTTCTGCTCGGAGAACCTCAAGACGATCTCCGGCCAGTACGGCAACGTCTCGGCGGCGTCGGTCGGCGCGATCCAGCGCCAGCTCCTGATGCTCGAGAACCAGAACGCCGACCGGTTCTTCGGCGAGCCGGCCCTCAACCTCGAGGACTTCATGCGGACCGACCGCGACGGGCGCGGCGTCGTCAACATCCTGGCCGCCGACAAGCTGATGCAGCGGCCTCGGCTCTACGCCTCGTTCCTGCTGTGGATGCTCTCCGAGCTGTTCGAGCAGCTGCCCGAGGTGGGCGACCTGGACAAGCCGAAGCTGGTGTTCTTCTTCGACGAGGCGCACCTGCTGTTCAACGATGCACCGAAGGCGCTGCTGGACGCGGTCGAGCAGGTGGTGCGGCTGATCCGCTCGAAGGGCGTCGGCGTCTACTTCGTGACGCAGAACCCCCTCGACGTGCCCGAGACGGTGCTGGGCCAGCTCGGCAACCGGGTCCAGCACGCGCTGCGCGCCTTCACCCCCCGCGACCAGCGCGCGGTGAAGGCGGCCGCGGAGACCTTCCGGCAGAATCCCGGCTTCGACGTCGCGGAGGCGATCACCCAGCTCGGCGTCGGCGAGGCCCTGGTCAGCTTCTTGGAGCCGAAGGGGACGCCGTCGGTGGTCGAGCGCGCCCTGATCGCGCCGCCCCAGGGGCGCGTCGGTCCGCTGACGCCGGCCGAGCGCGCCGACCTGATCGCCCGGAGCCCCCTGCGCGGCAAGTACGATGCGGCGATCGACAGCGAGAGCGCCTACGAGATGCTGGCCAAGCGCAAGAATCTCGACGCCGCCCCGGCCGAGGCGGCGCAGGCCTCGGAAGGCGGCCTCGGCGGGTTCCTCGGCAGCATCATGGGCAGCGTGTTCGGCACGCCCGCCGCCAAGGGTGGCGGCAAGGGGGGCCGCAAGGCGCCGCAGAGCCTCGCCGAGCAGGTCGTGTCGAATGCGGCGCGCTCCATGGCGCGCAGCGTCGGCACCCAGGTCGGCAACGCGATCCTGCGCAACGTGCTCGGCGGGCTGACGAAGCGGTAGCAGGGAGCGGGCGCGGCGCGGGCCGCGCCGGGTCACAGGCAGGGATCGGGTGCCGCCTCGAGCCGGCCCGCCTCGATCGCGGCGAGGAAGGCCTGGTAGTCCGCCGCGTTCCGGTCGCCGTAGGCGTGCGCCCAGTCGGCCAGCGCCTCGCGCAGGTCGGCGTGGCGGTCCTTGCCGCAATAGCCGGCGATGGCCGCCGCGTCGCCGGTGCGGGCATGCGCGCGGGCGAGCAGCGCGCCGTAGGCCCAGGAGAAGTACAGCAGCGGCTGCCCGGTCATGCAGGAGACCGGGATCTCGCCCTTCATGTTCTTCATCTGCCGCACGTAGAACGGGCGGTCGGCGATCGTGGTCCAGCCGAGCAGCGGGTCGCCGACGCCCTGGAGCAGGCGCTGGCCGTAGATCACCCGCT
>NZ_VRVH01000104.1:0-14042 GCF_008040095.1 Methylobacterium sp. WL6
GCTCCAGACCGAGTGGCGCGACGGCGCCCCGCCGCCCCATCCCCTCGGCGACCCGCGCCTGCGCGCCGCCACCGCGGCCTACCTCGCCGCCACCCGCGGCGTCGCCTGCACAGCCGATGAGGTGATCGTGACGGCGGGCATCCGCCAGAGCCTGCGGCTGCTGGCCCAGCTGCTGCTCGATCCGGGCGAGACGGCTCTGGTCGAGGATCCGGGGTTTCCCGGCATCGCGTCGGCGCTGGCGGAGGCCGGCCTGCGCCCCGCCCCCGTCCCGGTCGGGCCGGGCGGCCTCGCGATCGACCGGGCGGGCGCCGCCATGGGCGCGCGCCTCGCCGTGGTGACCCCGGCGCATCACTATCCGCTGGGCCACGCCATGAGCCTCGAGAACCGGCTGGCGCTGCTCGCCTGGGCCGAGGCCACAAGCGCCTGGATCGTCGAGGACGATTACGGCGGCACGTACCGCTATGCCGGCCGGCCGCTGCCGCCGCTGCGCGCCCTCGACCGGACCGGACGGGTGATCTACGCCGGCAGCTTCTCCAAGGTGCTGCTGCCGGCGCTGCAGCTGAGCTACCTCGTGCTGCCGCAGGGGCTCGCCGGCCCGGTCCAGCGGGCGCTCGCGGAGACCGGGCCGGCGCCCTCCGGCCTCGGCCAGGGCGCGCTCGCCCGCTTCATCGACGAGGGCCATCTCGGACGCCACCTGCGCCGGACGCGGAAGCTCCATGCCGGGCGGCAGGCCGCCCTGCTCGACGCCGCCCGCGACCGGGCCGCGGGCCTGCTCGACGTCGCGCGGCTGGAGGGCGGGATGCACCTGGTCGCCCGCCCCGGTCCGGACTGGCCGCCCCGGCTCGGCGACGCCGCGGCCGTCGCCGCCCTGGCGCAGGCCGGCATCGCGGCTGTGGCGCTCTCGGCCTACCATGCCGACCCGATGACGGCCGAGCCGGGCCTGCTGCTCGGCTACGCCGCCGTGCCCGAGCGCGCCATCGCGCCGGCGGTGACGCGCCTGGCGACGACCCTGTGGGCCGCCGGCGGGGGATGAGGCGACGTGGCCCGCGCCTTGCCATCCGCACCGCGCGCCTGTGCTATCATCCCGAATCCGGCTTTAGAGGGTTCGACAACCGACCGATGCGGCACCAACGAGCCGACCGGATTGTCCCTCATGGTTTTCGGAGTTACATAAACCCGTGACGGCGGTCTGGGACGAGGCGAAGCGGCAGGCGAACCTGCTCAAGCATGGGCTCGACTTCGCCGAGTTCGAGGCCGCTTTCGATGGCGAGGATGCCGTCTACCTGCCCGCGCAGCCGAGCCGCACCGGCCGCATCCGCTACAAGATCATCGGTCGATGGCGGGACCGGTTGGTCGTCGTCGTGATCGTCTCGCCATTGGGGGCGGAAGCCATCGCCCTGGTGAGTTTGCGCTACGCCAATCCGAAGGAAAGGGCCGTCCATGATCGTCTCGGATCGCAAGACAGACGCGCCGGCATTTTCCCAGGCGGATTGGGATGAGGTCTCCGACAACCCCGACCTGACGGACGTGGAACTCGCCGCGTTGAGACCGGCTCGCGAGCTGCCTCCGGATATCTACGCCGCGCTTCCGAGAAACCGCGGCGGACGCCCGCGGGCCGCGTCGCCCAAGGTGCAACTCACGCTTCGGATCGATCGCCGTGTGCTCGATGCCTACAAGGCGACCGGTCCCGGTTGGCAGACCCGCATGCATGACGTGCTGGCCCGCATCGTGGATGATCCAGGCGCAGGTCCGCATGCGGAAGCCGATACGGCGCGTGAGGCGGGGATTTCTCGGCGGACGGGATCGGACCGAGGGGTCGCCGTCGCAGCCGGTCAGCCGTTTCCGCCTTCGCAGGACGCCGAGTCTGGTCCCTCCGGCCGGAAGAAGGCCTGATCGGGCCGATCGTCCGCGTTTCCCCTCAGGCCGCCGCCTCGGCCCGCACCGGCTGCGGCCCGGCGCGGTAGGCGGCCGACGCCTCCTCCGTGCGCCAGCAGGCGGCGAGGTGCCCGTCGCCGACGCTGAGCGAGGGCGGCGTCTCGCGGCACTTGTCGATCGCGAGGAAGCAGCGCGGGGCGAACGGGCATCCGGCCGGGCGGTTGGCGAGGTCCGGCGGGCTCCCCGGGATCGTCTGGAGCCGCGCGCCTTTGGCCAGCGCCCCCTCCGCGCGGCTGCGCAGCAGGCCGATCGTGTAGGGGTGATGCGGATCGAGCACGACCTGGTGCGCGGTGCCGGTCTCGACGATGCGGCCGGCATACATCACCGAGATCCGGTCGGCGACCTCGACGGCGGCGCCGAGGTCGTGCGTCACCAGGATGATCGACAGGCCGAGATCGCGCTGCAGCTCGCGCAGCAGCAGCAGGATCTGGATCTGCACCGTGGCGTCGAGCGCCGTGGTCGGCTCGTCGGCAAGCAGCACCTGCGGCCGGCAGGCGAGCGCCAGCGCGATCATCGCGCGCTGGCGCATCCCGCCGGACATCTCGTGCGGGTAGGCGTCGAGGCGCCGCTCCGGACTCGGGATGCGGACGCGCTCGAACAGCGCGAGCGCCCGCTGCCGGGCTCCCGCCGCATCGATCTTTTCGTGGCGGCGGATCGCTTCCGTGATCTGGCGGCCGACGGTGTAGACCGGGTCGAAGGCGAGCAGCGGCTCCTGGAAGATCATCGAGGCGACGTGCCCGCGGAAATCCGCCAGCTCGCGCTTCGACAGCGCGAGCACGTCGCGGCCCGCCACCGAGATCCCGCCCCGCGTGCGGCTGCGCCCTTCCGGGAAGAGGCGCAGGATCGCGCGCAGCGTCACGCTCTTGCCCGAGCCCGACTCGCCGATCAGCGCCATGGCCTGGCCGCGCTCGAGCCGCAGGTCGACCCCGTCGACCACCTCGACCTTGCCGAAGCCGACCTTGAGGTCGGTGAGCTCGACCGCGGGGGGCGACGCGTTCATGTCCGCGCTCATCTTCGCGCTCATGCCGCCACCTGCTCGGCAGCAGGAGCAAGGGAATGGCCCGAGCCCGGCTGGCGCGCGAGGCAGGCGGCCTGATGCAGCGGCGCGATCGGGGCGAGCGGCGGCGTCACGCCGGAGCAGACCGGCTCGGCGAGCCGGCAGCGCGGATGGAAGCGGCAGCCGTCCGGCGGGTCGATCGGGTTCGGCGGATCGCCGGTGAGCAGGGCGGCCTCGGTGCGGTTGTCGGGATCGAGCGACGGCATCGAGGCGAGCAGCGCCTGGGTGTAGGGGTGGGCGGGCTCGGCCAGCACCGTGTCCGAGGGGCCGAGCTCGGCGACGCGGCCGAGATACATCACCATCACCCGGTCGCAGATGAAGCGCACCACGTTGAGGTCGTGGCTGATGAACAGGTAGGTCAGCCCGAACTCCGCCTTGAGGTCGAGGAGCAGGTTGAGCACCTGCGCCTCCACCGACTTGTCGAGGGCCGAGACCGCCTCGTCGAGGAGGATCAGCCGCGGCTCCAGCGCGAGGGCGCGGGCGATGTTGACCCGCTGGCGCTGGCCGCCGGACAGCTCGTGCGGGTAGCGGCCGGCGAAGCGCTTCGGCTCCAGGCCGACGCGGGCCAGCAATCCGCGGGCACGCTCGATCGCCTCGCGGCTGCCGACCCCGTTGACCGTCGGCCCGAAGGCGATCGAGGCCTCCACCGTCATCCGCGGGTTGAGCGAGGCGTAGCTGTCCTGGAACACCATCTGCACCTGGCGGCGATAGGTCCGCCACGGCATCGCGCGGCTGCCCACCGCCTCGCCGTCGAACAGCATCTCGCCCTGGTCGCGCTCGATCAGGCCCATCAGGAGCTTGGCCGTCGTCGACTTGCCGCAGCCGGATTCGCCGACGATCCCGAGGGTCTCGCCCTTGAGCGCCGAGAAGTCGACGCCGTCGACGGCGCGCACGACCGACTTCTTGCCGCCGACGCCCTTGCGCACCGGGAAGTGCTTGACGAGGCCGGAGACCGACAGGAGCGGCTGGGCCGGGCCGCCGCGGTCGCGTAGCGAAGCGGTCGCGAGGTCGGCGGGCTGGACGATGACGCTCATAAGTGTTGCCCTGGGCGCTGATGCCGCGACGGCGATCCGCCCCGTGGGCGGCGACGCGCGGGCGCGCTCGCCGACGTCGGGCGGATGAGAGGGGGGCGGTGCCGAGCCGTGGGGATCACTGGCGGATCTCCATGGCGCTGCGCAGGCCGTCCGAGAACAGGTTGAACGAGATCGAGACGATGAAGATCGCCAGCCCGGGCAGCGCCGCCACCGTCGGGTTGACGTAGATCGCGGTGCGCAGCGTGTTGAGCATCAGGCCCCATTCGGGCTCCGGCGGGCGCACGCCGAGGCCGAGGAAGGACAGGCCCGAGGCCAGGATCATCGAGACCGAGATCAGGCCGGTGGAGTAGACGAAGATCGGCCCGACCACGTTGCCCAGCACCTGCACCCGCATGATCGTCAGCGCCGAGGCGCCCGAGAGGCGGGCCGCGTCGATGTAGTCGCGCGCGCGGATGCCGGTGGTGACGCTCTCGGAGATCCGCGCGATCTGGGGCACGAACACGCAGGTGAGCGAGACGATGGCGTTGAAGATGCCGGCGCCGAGCGCGCCCGAGAGCGCGATGGCGAGCAGCACCGAGGGGAAGGCGAAGAACACGTCGATGGTGCGCATCAGGATCGTGTTGGTCCAGCCGCCGACGTAGCCGGCGACGATGCCGATCGACGACCCGATCACGAAGGCGATCAGCACCGGCGTCACGCCCATGAACAGCGACAGCCGGGCGCCGACCATCAGGCGGCTCAGCATGTCGCGGCCGAGCTCGTCCGAGCCGAGCCAGTAGGTCGCGTCGCCGACCGGCTTCAGGCGGCGCAGCATCGAGCCGCGATACGGGTCCATCGGCGTGATCCACGGCGACAGGATCGCGACGACGACGATGGCGAGGATCACCAATCCGGCGGCGATCGCCACGGGGTCGCGCACGAGGCGGTGGCCGACATGGCCCCAGTAGCCGCGGGAGGCAACGAAGGCGTCGGGCTCGACCTCGGACGCCGCGGGGGCGATGCCGCCGTCGAGGGCCATGGTGGCGGCGGTGACGGGTGCGGTCATGACGTCATGCTTTCCTCGGGCTCAGGCCCGCTCGATGCGCGGATCGAGTGCGGTCTGCATCACGTCCACGAGGAGGTTGAGGGCGACGAAGAACATCGCCAGCACCAGGATCGAGCCCTGGAGCAAGGGCAGGTCGCGCTGGAAGATCGCGGCGTTCAGGAGGAAGCCGGTGCCGGGCCAGGCGAACACCGTCTCGATCAGGATCGAGCCGCCGAGCAGGTAGCCGAGCTGCAGGCCCATGATCGCGAGCGCCGTCGGCGCGGCGTTGCGGACCACGTGCTTGAACACGCCGACCTCGTCGAGGCCCTTGGCGCGCAAGGCCTCGACGAAGTCCTGGGCGAGGATGTCGGCCACCAGCGCCCGCACGGTGCGGGCGATGATGCCCATCGGGATCACCGACATCGTGACGGCGGGCAGGATGATGAAGCGCAGATGCTCGAGATCGGGCCGCCAGTTGCCGGAGCCGTCGGGCCCGGCGCCGGTCGGCGGCAGCCAGCCGAGGTTGGCCGAGAACACGATCACCATCACCATGCCGAGCCAGTAATGCGGCACCGAGACGCCGAAGACCGAGATCGCGGAGGCGACCCGGTCGAGGATCGAGTTGCGGTGATAGCCGGCGACGAACCCGAACAGGGTGCCGAAGGTGAAGCCGATCAGCGTCGCGACCGAGGCGAGGATCAGGCTGTTGACCACCGCGCGCGAGACCTCGCCGAGCACCGGCCGGCCGGTGGCGATCGAGACGCCGAGGTCGCCGTGCAGCACGTGCCAGAGCCAGATCGCGTACTGCACCGGCAGCGGCTTGTCGAAGCCGTAGGCGGCGCGCATCTCGTCGATGGTCGCCTGCGTCGCGTCCGCCGGCAGGATCGCGCTCAGGGGATCGCCCGGCGCGAGGTGGACCAGCAGGAAGCAGACCAGGCTGACCCCGAACGCCACGGGCGTCACGGCGACGAGGCGCTTGAGGATGTAGAGCAGCATCGGATCCGGGTGTCCTTGTTCCGATGACCGGGGGGCGGGCGTGGGCCGGCCCCTCCCCCGCGACGGGGGGAGGGATCGCGTCAGCGCCCCGCGGTCGCGATGGTGATGTTCGAGAAGTCCTGGAACCAGTTCTGCGCCTGGACGAAGCCCTTCACCTTCGGGCTCATCGCCCGCGGGTTCACGTCGTGCGTGATCATGATGAACAGCGCGTCGTCGACGAACTTCTCATGGACCTTCTCCAGCACCGCCGTCTGCTCGGCCTTGTCGAAGGTGTTGCGGACCTGGTCGAACAGCTTGTCCATCGCCGGGTCGGAATAGTAGCCCCAGTTGGTGCCGTTCGGCGGCGCGAAGTTGCTCTGGAGATGCCGGATGAAGCCGGTGAACGGGTCCTGGATGAAGTACGAGTAGTTGATGCCCGTCACGCCGCGCGAGATGTCGGCCTTGGCGCCGGCGCGCCAGATGTTGATCAGCGTGTTCCACTCGACCACCTCGTAGTCGACCTGGATGCCGACCTCGGCGAGGTTCTGCTGCACGAACTCGTTCATCGGCAGCGGCTGCATCTGGCCGGAGCCGGAGGCCGAGATCGCGATCTTGGTCTTCAGGGGCTTGTTCGGCCCGTAGCCGGCTTCCGCGAGCAGCTTCTTGGCCGCGGCCGGATCGTAGGTCACCTTGAAGGTCGGGTGGCCGAACCACTGGTGGCCGGGCGGGAAGAAGCCGGTGGCCGGCACCGCGAGGCCGCCGAGCAGCTCCTTCAGGCCCTCGCGGTCGATGGCGAGGTTGGCGGCCTTGCGCACGCGCACGTCGTTCCAGGGCGAGCCCTCGACCCGCGACAGGTGCCAGGTCCAGTTGTGGGGATAGGTGTTGGTGACGATGGTGAAGCCGGCGCCCTTCAGCGAGGCGACGGCGTCGGGCGCGGGCGCCTCGATCCAGTCGACCTGGCCGGAGCGGAGCGCCGCGACGCGGGCGTTGGCCTCGGGCAGCGGCACCAGCACGAGCTTGTCGAGCTTGGGCACGCGGGCCTTGTCCCAGTACGCCTTGAAGGGGACCATCTCGGCGCGCTCGCGCGGCGCGAACAGGGTCAGCTTCCACGGGCCGGTGCCGGACGGGGTCTTGGCGAAGGCGTCCCAGCTCCGCCCGAGCTTCTCCCACTGGGCGGGCGAGGACATCATCACCCAGGCGATCTGGTAGGGCAGCGTCGCGTCCGGCGCCTTGGTGACGATCTCCACGGTCAGCGGGTCGACCACGCGATAGCTCGCCACCGCCGGGATGCGGGTGCGGCCTTGAGCCGACTGGCGCGGATCGTATTGCGGGCTGTCGTTCTTCAGCAGCTTGTCGAGGTTCCACACCACGGCGTCGGCGGTGAAGTCGGAACCGTCGTGGAACGTCACGCCGGGGCGCAGCTTGAACGTCCACTTGGTCTTGTCGGCGGCGTCCACCGCCCAGCTCTCGGCCAGCCCCGGCACGAGGTCGGAGGGCTTGGTCGCCGAGGACAGGTCCCAGTTGATGAGCCCGTCGTAGACCGTGTAGCCCATGAAGCGCATGCCCTCGCCGCCGTTGTCGGCCTGGCCGGTGGTCAGCGGGATGTCGGAGGCGGTCATGCCGATCCGGAGCGTGCCCTGCGCCATCGCGGCGGAGGGCGCCTGGGCCGACAGCGCGAGGGCGCCGGCGAACGCCGCACGGGCGGTGAAGGTCTTCATCGAGCGAAACGGCATGTCGGGCGGGTCTGCTCCGTGAGGCGGGCCCCCGCGACGGGGCGCCCGAGAGGACGCCCGGCTCCATGCAAGCGCGCGGCCAGACCGGCGCTGGGGTGTCATTCTTTATTCAATCGCACCGGATGCGCGGATCGGCGGGGGGCCTACCCGTCGATCAGGCTCACATGCGCGGCGACCACCCGCCAGCCTTCGGGAAACCGCACCCAGGTCTGGCTCTGGCGCCCGATCCGACCCGGCGCGCTCTCCCGGAAGAACAGGGTCATCGCGGTGGCGAAATCCCGCCCGTAGGTGGTGATCACCGTCTCGGACAGGGTCCGCTCCAGGCCGACGGGCGAGCGCGCCCGGCGGAAGGCGCGGATCGCGTCCATGCCGTAGAGGTTCTCGCCCCCGCCGTAGCGGATGGTGCGGGGATCGTCGCGGAACAAGGCCTCGAGCACCGGCACGTCGTTCTCCGTCAGCGCGGTCTCGTAGGCGCGGAACGCCGCCTCGACCTCGGCCTTCACCGCGAAATCGTCGACCACCATCACGTCAGCTCCGCGATCGGGGCGCGGACGATGCCGAGCCGTTCCAGCACCCGCGCCACGCGCAGCGCCACGTCCTCGCGCCAGGGCGCGGCGATGACCTGCACGCCGAGGGGCAGCCCGCCGTCGAGCCAGACCGGCACCGCCGCCACCGGAAGGCCGATGAACGAGATCGGCTGGGTGAACACGCCGATATTGGCCCGCACCGGCAGGGAGACGCCGTCGAGGGTGAAGTGCGTCTGGCCGCGCGGCGGCGCCCGGCAGGGGGTGGACGGCGCCAGGATCACGTCGACGTCCGCGAACAGGTCGGTCACCGCGCCGCGGTACCAGCGCCGGAAGCGCTGCGCCCGCTCGACGAAGGGCGCCGGCAGCATCGCGCCGGCGATGAGGCGGTCGCGCACCGCCGGATCGAAGTCCTCCGGCCGGGTCCGGAGACGGTCGAGGTGGAGCGCGGCGCCCTCGGCCGCGGTGATCAGGTAGGCCGCCGCCCGGGCGCGGGCGGCTTCCGGGATCTCGACGACCCGCGTCGCGGCGAGCGCCCGCGCCGCCACCTGGACCGCGGCGAACGCCTCCGGGTCGCCGCCGCGGGCGAAGTAGCCGCCGGCCACGGCGATGCGGAGGTCGCCGAGGCCGGAATCCAGCCCCGGCAGGACGGGCTCCGCGGCCCGCGCGGTCGCCGCAGCGTCGTCCGGGTCGGGACCCTGCATCGCGTCGTAGGCGAGGGCCAGGTCGGTCACGCTGCGCGCCATCGGCCCGAGATGGTCGAGGCTGTTCACGAAGGGGAAGCTGCCGGCCCGGGTCAGGCGGCCGTAGGTGGGCTTGAGCCCGAAGCAGCCGCAGAAGGCCGAGGGCACCCGGATCGAGCCGTTGGTGTCGGAGCCGAGCGTCAGCGGCACCAGGCCGGCGGCGATCAGCACGAGCGGGCCCGAGCCCGGCCGCAGGTGCAGCAGCAGCGCGATCACCGTCGGGTGCACCAGGTAGAAGCTGTAGGAGTACAGCCCGAGCCGGCGCATCGGCGCGGAGCCCAGGGCCCGCACGACCCATCCGCGCCCCTGAAGCGCCGCCGAGAACGGCACGAGCAACGCCGCGCTCTGCAGGGTGTAGCGCAGGGTCTCGCGGAAGGCGGGGTCGCGCACCGCGAGGGTGGCGAGGATCACGGCGCCCGCCGCCGCCACGTGCCAGGGTTTCGGCCGCCAGGCGCGGTCGGCCGGGATCACCGGGTTGTTCCACAGGCCGAGGCAGCAGCCGAACAGGATCGCGTCGATGCGGGTGTGGGTCCAGGAGTAGTTCAGGCTGTAGTCGGCGAGCCGCCACACGTTGAGGCCGCGGATCGCCAGCACCGCGCCGCACAGCGCCAGGCACGCCACGGCCGCCCGCCGCGGCGACAGGCGCCCGAGCCACGCGAGGTAGGCCAGCGGGAACAGCAGGTAGAAGTGCTCCTCGATGGCGAGGCTCCACAGCGGCACCGGCAGCACCCGCTCGGTGCCGAGAAGGTCGGGATAGTTCGTCAGGAACGTCGCCTGCCCGAGCACCGCCGCCGCGTCGACCGGCATCCAGTTGAGCAGCCCGAGCCCGTGGAGCAGGCCGGACAACGCCAGCGCCAGGTACATCGGCGGCAGGATGCGCAAGCTTCGGCGCAGGTAGAACGCCGGCAGCGAGACCGTCCCGGTCCGCCCCCGCTCGATCCGCAGCAGCGTGGTGATCAGGTAGCCCGACAGGAAGAAGAACACCGTGACGCCGAAGCCGCCGGGCACGACGTGGCTCAGCCCGCAATGGGCGACGTAGACGACGGCGATCGCCAGCGCCCGAACCCCGTCGAGCTGCGGCAGGTAGGGCATCGCGGGCGGGACCGGGGCGGTGGGGCTCGGGATGGCAGGCTCCTCGCGGATCTTTCGACGATCGCCGGACAGGACAAGCAGGAAACCGGAAATTTTCCGTCCGCGCCATCCGCGCTGGCGCCGGAGGCGGGCGCCGCATCGTCCCTCCCCTTTCGTGGGGGAAGGGTGGGCCTCGGCTCACGCCAGGGTCGGGAAAGGAGGGACGAGGCGCGCGAATCTCCGCGAGGCTATCGCACCGTCCGCACGGGGATCGGGCCAATACATCGGCCGGTTCGTGCGCCGCCGCCGCATGCGACACTCGCGCGGTTGCCGTCCCGGTCGGGATGTATACGATTCTGCCATCGCGGCCCCAGTATTCGGCGCTCCGCGCCTGAGAGACGGATGCGCTCCCGCCTTCCACGCGTGGACAGCCTGTGCCCCGCTACTTCTTCGACATCCACGACGGCTTCCACCAGCGCGACGACGTGGGCACCTTGTGCGAGGACGTGCAGGCCGCCGCGCTCCAGGCCAAGCGCCTGCTGCCCGCCATCGCCGTCGACGAGAGCCCGGCCGAGGGCGAGCGCCAGACCATCACCGTGGTCGTGACGGACGAGGACGGATACGCCGTCTACTCGGCCGCCCTCGCCTTCGTCGGCACCTGGCTCCTGCGCTGACCTCGGCGCCTGCGCCGACCAAAGGCCTGCGCGCGCAGCTTGACCCTGTGAAAGGCCGCGAAGGGCGATGAACGGAAGTCGGCTTGGCGCTTGAAAGCCGACATTCGATTTCGTCGCTCGCTCGGCTCGCGCCGGCGGGCGCGGGGCAGGTCGCTCACGGCCCGAACCCTCTCGGATGCCCTGCGCCTCGGCCTCGACGAGGGGCATTCGCCCACTTTGAATTTAGAATATTTTCAGATTTGAACCGTTTTAAGTGTGTGATCTATAACACGTTTTTGGCTTGCTCGCGGATCCGTGAAGGACGATCACACGGGTACTGCGCTCGTCCGAGCGCGCGCAAGCGTGATCCATGTCCCACCGCTCCTCGCTCCTCCCCGTCCTTCTCACCACCACAATCCTCGCCGGTCCCGTGGTGGCACAAGATGGCACCGTTCAGCTCAACGAGATCTCGGTCGAGGCGGTGGGACCCGGCAACGCCGCGCCGGCATCGGCCGGCTCCGGCGGTCTCAACGTCAGCGCCGGCGACGGCGGCACGGCCGCCACCAGCGGCGGCGGTGGCGGCCCCTCCGGGATCACCGGCTACACCGCGCGCGTCGCCACGGCCGCCACCAAAACCAACACCCCGCTGATCGAGGCCCCGCAATCGGTCTCGGTGGTCACCCGAGAGCAGCTGAACGACCGCAACGTCCAGACGTTCACCGACGCGGTCAACTACGTCCCGGGCGCCATTTCCGCCCGGTCGGGCTTCGACCCGCGCTTCGATCAGATCTTCATCCGCGGCTTCGACGTGCTCACCAACCAGGGCATCTATCGTGACGGCCTGCGCGTGATCGGCAGCGGCTTCGCCTTTCCCAAAAGCGAACCCTACGGCGCCGAGGCGCTGACCATCCTCCGCGGCCCGGCCTCCGGCCTCTACGGCCTCGGATCGCCCGGCGGCATCCTCGATATCACGAGCAAGCGCCCCGTCTTCGTGCCGTTCGGCGAGGTGCAGTTCCAAGCCGGCAGCTTCGGACGCTTCCAGGGCAATTTCGACGTCGGCGGCCCGGTCGAGGGTTCGGACGGCACCATGGCCTACCGCCTCACCGGCGTACGCCGCGAGGCCGGCACCTTCATCGGCCTCGGCACGAACGACGACCAGCTCAACATCGCGCCCGCCTTCACCTGGAAGCCGTCGGCCGACACGACGTTCACGTTCCTGAGCGAGTTCCAGGTCACCAACACGCCGGCGGCGACGTTCTTCTACAATGACCCGGGCTTCCGGGTATCCAACTTCTACCAGGGCGATCCGCGCTTCATCGGCCTCGACCAGACTCAGTATCGGGTCGGTTACGCCTTCGAGCATTTCTTCACGCCGGACCTGGTTTTCCGCCAGAACTTCCGGCATTACGGGCTGTTCCTCAGCGCGAAGTACGTCGACATCAACAACGTCAACGACGCGCGCACGATCGGCACCCGCGACACCGGCTATATCCGCGAGGGCCTGGTGCAGCAGACGCTGGACAACCAGCTGGAGGCGCGCTTCGCCACCGGCCCGGTCGCCCACACCGTGGTCGGCGGCGTCGACTACGCCCGGTACAGCCTGAGCGCGCGCTTCGGCTTCGGCCTCGCCCCGGACCTGAACCTCACCACCCGGAACTACGGCCAGCAGTTCATCGCGACGCCGCCTCTTGGGTCCGCCTCGCGCCAGACCCAGGATCAGGTCGGCGTCTACCTGCAGGATCAGGCCAAGTTCGGCGACTTCATCCTGACCGTGAACGGGCGCCACGATTGGGTCTTCCAGGACAACTACGCCACGCCCGACAGCGCGGTCTCGCGCCAGGACAACAGCGCCTTCACCGGCCGGGTCGGCCTGGGCTACGTTCTGGCGCCAGGGCTGGTTCCGTACGCGAGCTATGCCACGACCTTCACCCCGCAGGTCGGCCAGGACCGAAACGGACAGGCGTTCAAGCCGGCCACGGGCGACCAGATCGAGGCGGGGGTGAAGTACCTGATTCCCGGGACCAACATCCAGACGGCGTTTGCCGGCTTCGACATCAACCAGTCGAGCATCCTGATCCCCGACGCGAGCAACATCGCGTTCCAGACCGCTGGCGGTGCCGTACGCTCGAAGGGCTTCGAGGCCGAGGCGACCGCCAACCTCGCGCCGGGCACGAACCTGACCATCGCCTACACGCATGTCGACATCCGGTTCGTGAACTCGACTTCGTTTGCCGGCGAGTCCCTCAACGGGAACCGCGTCTCCGGCATCCCCAGCGACACCTACGCGTCGTTCCTGACTTATGCCTTCCCGCCCGCCTCGGCCTTGCGCGGGCTGCAGATCGGCGGCGGCATCCGCTACATCGGCTCAAGCTACGCGGATGATCAGAACACCGTGCGCAATACCGCCGTGACGCTCTACGACGCCCTCGTTGCCTACGACTTCGCCGCGCTCGACCCGAAGTACAAAGGCTTCCGCGCGCAGATCAACGGCTACAACATCTTCAACCGAAACTACACGACCTGTTCGTTCGGTTTCTGCAACTTCAACCAGCCGGCAACGGTCATCGGCAGCCTGATCTATCGGTGGTGAGAAGGCTCGCCTCCGGCGGTCGGGGATCGAGACGCCGCGCGCAGCGCCGACACGCCGACCGAAGTCCGCATGGTGGCCTGCACTCGAAACGACGTGTGGGCGAGGCCGTGACGCGCCCGAGATCGGCCTGCCCCCGAGCCACCACGCCCCCTTCGCCTCGCTCGACTCCCGAAGCGCGCAGCGTCTCGGCCTGAAACCGTCGCGGTCGCGTCGGCATCGGCCGTATGTCCGCAACCGTGGCGGCCTGATCCTTCCCGGTCGCCAGGACCTCGGGCGCCAGGACCTCGGTCGCTAGGACCTCGGTCGCCAGGACGAAGTGCTCGCTTGGGACGGCGACAGCCTCGATCTCGCTCCTGTCGAGCGACTTCTGCCCGTCATGGCCGATCGGCACGCTTCGATGCCGCGAACGATGGAACGTATGAGCGGTGGAGAGAGGGTCGCATCGGGCGCCGACCATACGGGCGGTCGGCAGATCTTCCGCGGATCTGAAACGCATCGAACGTGACCCTCGCGCGGCCAAGCCGATGGGGGCCGAACCCTCGGGCGGCCACAAGGGATCGGTAACCATCGGGCCGGCATGATCCGGCTCGGAACCGCCCGGTCGCGGGGCCGAGATCGGGGTTGCGTGATGTTCTCTGCCGCCTTCCTGCGCGCGGGCCTGTCGCCGCTGGCGCTCGCCGCCGCGCTGAGCGCCGCGGCCGCG
>NZ_VRVH01000105.1:0-13990 GCF_008040095.1 Methylobacterium sp. WL6
ACGCGGCGGCCCTCGCCGCCCGAGAGCCGCGTCGGGTCCTCGCTGCCGTCGAGGCCGAGGCTCTCGAGCAGGTAGCGGGCGCGGTGATGCGCGTCGCCGTCGCCGAGGCCCGCCTCGACGAAGTCGAGGGTGGTGGCGAAGCCGGAGAAATCCGGCTCCTGGGCGAGATAGCGGATCGTGGTGCCGGGCTGGACGAAGCGGACGCCGCGATCCGGCTCGACGTGCCCGGCGGCGATCTTCATCAGCGTCGACTTGCCCGATCCGTTGCGCCCGACGAGGCAGGTGCGCTCGCCGGGCGAGACGGAGAACCCCGCTCCCTCGATCAGCGGCGTGCCGCCGAAGGTGAGCGCGATGTCTTGAAGGGTCAGGAGCGGTGGGGCGGCCATGGCCGGGCTTATGGCAGCGCGGCCGCCTCACCACAAATGCCGATGCGCTCAGGCGACCGGGTCGGCGGGGCCGGTCGGCGTCGGCATGCCGGGCGTGGTCACGGGGACCTCCGCCGGGGTGATGCCGGGCGCCTCGCTCGGGGTTTCGCCGGGGATCTCCGGGCCGGGCGCAGGGCTCGGCACGGTCGGCGGGTCGTAGGGCGTGTCGGGGGCCGGCGTCGGGTTCGTCGGCACCTCGGGGATCGCGCCGGGATCGGCCATGGGAAACGCTCCTCGCTGGGGTCGCGGCGCGTCTTGGCGCGCGCCGCGTGACGAGCGTGAACGGCGCGGTCGCGCCGGGTGTTCCGGCGCTACTTCTTGGTCAGCAGCAGGTTGCCTTCCTTGCCGACCATCTTCTTCACCTTGTCGGCGAACAGCGCGAGCAGCAGCGGCAGGTGGCACTCGACGCGCACGCTCTCCTGGCCGACGTCGATCTGGCCGTTCATGTTCTGCTTCATCGCCGAGATCGCGAAGTCGAGGCGGTCGCCGGTCCAGGCGAGGTTCTCGATGGTGACGCCGCTCTTGGCGAGCAAGGCGCGCCCCTGCTCGACGCCGGTCTCGATGCGGCGGCGCGCCTCGTCGCGGCCGAGGTCGTGCGGGATGTCGACGATGAGGGGTTTTGCCATGGCTTTTCGCGCTGCGTCTCCGGTTCAGGCCCGGAGATGGGGCCGGCCGGGGTGCAGGGCAACGCCGGCCGGCCTGCCCATCAGTTCACGACGTGCAGCGAGACGTAGGTGGTGCCGCCCATGCCGAGCGCCCGGGCCGAGCCGCGGGACAGATCGATGATGCGGCCATGGACGAACGGGCCGCGATCGTTGATCCGCACCACGACCGACCGGCCGGTGCGCCGGTTCTCGACGCGGACGCGGGTGCCGAAGGGCAGGCTGCGGTGGGCGGCGGTCATCCCGTTCGGGTTGAAGCGCTCGCCGCTCGCGGTGCGATGGCCGCTGCCGTACCAGGATGCGCCTCCGCTCTGGGCGGCGGCCGGCAAGGAGGCGGCGACGAGCGACAGGGCGGTTCCGAGGGTGACGGCGGCGTTTCTGGCGACGGGTCGGAAATGCATGCTTCGGTCCTTGGCTGTTGACGAGGGCGGCGCCAATCGAGACCGAACGGGGCTGAAATGAGACCCCCACATTTTGGGCAGCCGGATCACATTCCGGCCGAATTTCGAAGATGTCGCCCGCATTCGCCGCTACAAGCAACGCGCAAGCATTGAAGACTTGTCTTTTTCTCGGTGCGAATGCCCGATTACGCTGTGGTATAGTCTTCATGCCCCCGCACAGGGACGCAGGAAGAACCGCCGTCGAGGTCCGAGACGTGCGCTCAGCGAAACCCTGCTGCCCACCCTGCGACTGAGCTTGGCCGTAGCGTGGGGCCGGGCCGGGCTCGTGGGCGCGGCGCCGCGGGCGCCTGCCTGCACCGCCGGGTCGTTCCGGGTCCACGACCGTGTCGGCGCACGACCCGGTCGCTGCGAGGCGCTTGGAGCGATCCATCCGGACATGCGAGCGCGGAACGCGACAATCGCCGCATCGGGTGCGGTCGATGCGGTCCCGGCAAGGCAAATCGCCGTGATGGGAATGGTTAAGGCGACGTGAACGCGACAGGCCGCGACGATCCAGAAAGAGATCGAAAGCAAAGCCAGCCCCAAACCGGGACATGAAGTTCCGCAAATCGGAAACGCGACCTTTACCTTAACGGGGCCATGGTCTGCCGGTCAGTCGCGTAACCGGTGTTTGCCATGGCTTCCCCGCGTACCGTGGTTGCCGACGCCGCCGCCCGGAAACATGTCTCGCGTACCGGGCGCGCTTCGTCGGCACCACGGATGGGTCTCGTACCCGCCGTCCAGCGCCTTCCCCTCGACGAGATCCTCGTCGGCGACTGCATCGCGGCGATGAACCGCCTGCCGGCGTCGTCGGTCGACTGCGTCTTCGCCGACCCGCCCTACAATCTTCAGCTCGGCGACGCCTCGCTGATGCGGCCGGACCAGAGCCGGGTCGACGCCGTCGACGACGACTGGGACAAGTTCGCGAGCTTCGCCAGCTACGACAGCTTCACCCGCGACTGGCTCACCGCCTGCCGCCGGGTGATGAAGCCGAACGCCACGCTGTGGGTGATCGGGTCGTACCACAACATCTTCCGCGTCGGCAGCGTGCTGCAGGATCTTGGTTTCTGGATCCTCAACGACATCGTCTGGCGCAAGGCCAACCCGATGCCGAACTTCCGCGGCAAGCGCTTCACCAACGCGCACGAGACCCTGATCTGGGCCTCCCGCTCGGCCGAATCGAAGGGCTACACCTTCCATTACGACGCGCTGAAGGGCGGCAACGAAGACCTTCAGATGCGCTCGGACTGGTTCATCCCGCTCTGCACCGGCGACGAGCGCCTGAAGGGCGCCGACGGCAGCAAGGTCCATCCGACCCAGAAGCCGGAGGCGCTGCTCGCCCGCACGCTGCTCTCGGCGACCAATCCCGGCGACGTGGTGCTCGACCCGTTCTTCGGCACCGGCACCACCGGCGCGGTGGCCAAGCTGCTTGGGCGCCGCTTCATCGGCTGCGAGCGCGAGGCGGTCTACGCCGACGCCGCGCGCCGGCGCATCGACGCGGTGGTGCCGCTGTCGCGGGCCGCGCTCCTCGTCGCGCCGACCAAGCGCGCCGAGCCGCGGGTGCCGTTCCTCGGCGTGGTCGAGGCCGGCCATCTCAAGGCCGGCGACGTGCTCACCGACGAGCGCCGCCGCTTCAAGGCGACGGTGCGGCCGGACGGCCAGCTCGACGTCGGCGTCGCCATCGGCTCGATCCACAAGGTCGGCGCCCTGGTCCAGGGCCTGCCCGCCTGCAACGGCTGGACGTTCTGGCACGCCGAGCGCGCCGGCAAGCTGGTGGTGATCGACACCTACCGCGCGAAGCTCCGCGCGGTGATGGGGGCGGCGGGCTAGAACCGAGCCCCCTCCCCCCCGACGGATCGCGGGCTTGCCAAAGATCCGCATCTCGTGTGCCCAAGTCGGGCAGGCCCGACTTGGGTGCGGCGGAGGGAATGCGTGCGCGCCGTCAGCGTTTCCGCGTCGCCTTCCGCGCCGGCTCGCGGGGGGGCGGCACGACCTCCGCCTCCCCTTCGAACATCTCGTCCGTCGGCGCCGGCGGCTCGACGATGCGCGGCGTCGGCTTCGGCACTGGGCGGAAGCGCGGCGGGTCCGCGACCGTCTCGGGCACTTCCCAGACCGCCAGCATCGGCATCGGCGGCGGATCGCGCTTCGGCCGGCCGCGGGGCTTCGCCTCGGATTCCGGCTTCGGATCGAAGGCGTGGGCCAGCACCTTCCTCATCACGCCGGGCAGCGGCTCCGCGTCGAGGTCGCGCCGCGGCGTGAAGCGCATCCCGGCCGGCGCCTGCGTCGACAGCGCGACGCGGGCGAGAAACACGGTCAGCTCCAGCGGGAAATGCGTGAAGCCGTGCCGCACCAGCCCCGGCAGCCGTTTCCAGCGCGCGTCGAGGGGCGCGTCGAGGAGCGCACCTGCGGGGTCGTAGTCCGGTGCCCATGCGCTCATCGGCGGCTCGGCCATGCTGCCGAGCAGGCCTTCCGGCGGCCGGGTGCGCAGCAGGACGGCCTCGTCGCCGGAGCGGACGACGACGAAGGCCGCGCCGCGCCGCAGGGAGCCCTTCACGGCCTTGAGCTTGCGCGGGTAGGTCTCCGGGTTGCCGGCCGCGCGGGCGCGGCAGGGCGCCATCCACGGGCAGAGCGCGCAGGCCGGGCGCTTCGGCGTGCAGATGGTGGCGCCAAGATCCATCACGGCCTGCGCGAAATCGCCGGGCCGGTCGAGCGGCACCAGCGCTTGCGTCACGCGCCGGATCTCGGGCCGACCGCCGGGCAGCGGCGCCTCGATCGCGTAGAGCCGCGTCATCACCCGCTCGACGTTGCCGTCGACCGCCGCTTCCGGGCGGTCGAAGGCGATCGCCGCGACCGCGCCGGCCGTGTAGGCGCCGATGCCGGGGAGCTTGCGCAGCCCGTCGAGGGTGTCGGGGAAGCGCCCGGCCGCGGCCACCGCCCTGGCGCAGGCGTGGAGGTTGCGCGCCCGGGAATAGTAGCCGAGCCCGGCCCAGGCCGACATCACCGCCTCCTCCGGCGCCGCGGCCAGGGCGTCGACGTCGGGGAAGCGGGCGAGGAAGGTCGCGAAGTAGGGCTTCACCGCCGCGATCGTGGTCTGCTGCAGCATCACCTCGGAGAGCCAGACCCGGTAGGGATCGGGCCGCTCGCCGGGCAGCGCCCGCCACGGCAGCACGCGGCGGTGCCGGTCGTACCAGACCAGCAGGTCGGCGGCCTTCGGAAAGGGTTCGGACGCGGGCATCGCCGGCAGGCATAGCGGCCCGGGCTCTCCGCCGAAAGCGCTCCCTTTGCCGCCGGCCTTGCGCTATCCTCGCGCCCGCAACCGGCGGGATGTCCCAAGAACATGGCGCGCGTCAAACCGCTGGCGGAACTGATCGAGGGCTGCATCGGCCCGGCCTTCGCGGCGCAGGGCTTCGCCTCGACCGACATCCTCGCCGCCTGGCCCGACATCGTCGGCGAGCGGCTGGCACGATTCTGCCGGCCCTCGAAGCTCGAATGGCCCAAGCGCAAGCGCCGGACGGACGACGCGCCCGATTCGGGGACGCTGGTGGTGCGGGTCGAGGGCGTGTTCGCGATCGAGCTGCAGCACCTCGCGCCGGTGGTGATCCAGCGCATCAACGCCCATTACGGCTGGGCCTGCGTCGGCCGGATCGTGCTGCAGCAGGACCGGGTCGGCCGCAGCGCCCGGCGCCCGCCGGAGGCGACCGTCGACCCGGCCCGGCGCGGCGAGATCGCGCAGGCGGTTTCGACGATCGAGCACGACGGCCTGCGCGACGCCCTCGACCGGCTCGGGCTCGCCGTCGTCGCGACGTCGGCGAAGCGCTAGGCGCCTTGCCACGATGCGCCCGCGCCGTTACCGCACTCTCAACAAGACGACAGGACGGAACGCGGAGGCAGCCACGGCCATGATCACCCGGCGCGACGCTTTGAAAGCCACGGGCCTCGCCATCGGCGCCGCCCTCATCCTCCCCAAGCTGTCGATGGCGGCGCTCGCCGAGAGCGTGCCGGTCGACGGCCTGATGCAGCCGGGCCCGCTCGGCGACGTCTGGCTCGGGCCGAAGGACGCGAAGGTGACGATCATCGAGTACGCCTCGATGACCTGCTCGCACTGCGCCGCCTTCCACAAGATGACCTATCCGACGCTCAAGGAGCGCTACATCGACACCGGCAAGGTCCGGTTCACGCTGCGCGAGTTCCCGCTGGATCCGCTCGCCACCGCCGCCTTCATGCTGGCGCGCTGCGACGGCGAGGCGAAGTACTACCCGATCACCGACCTGCTGTTCGACCAGCAGCCGGCCTGGGCCTTCACCCCGAAGCCGGTCGACGCCCTGGAGCAGTTGCTCAAGCAGGCCGGGTTCTCGAAGGAGAAGTTCGAGGCCTGCCTCAAGGACCAGAAGCTCTACGCCGCGGTCAACGGCGTGAAGCAGCGCGGTCTCGAGACGTTCAAGGTCGATTCGACGCCGACCTTCTTCATCAACGGCGAGCGCTACACCGGCGAGATGACGGTCGACGGAATCGAGAAGATCATCAAGCCGATCCTCGGTGCGTGAGGGTTCCGGGCGGGTCTCGCGCGACGCTGCGCACGCGCACGGCCCCGAGCGGGATTTTCTCAACGGCTGGAATGCCTTAAGCTCGACCTTTCGAGCCTTGACACCCCGGGGCGCCGAAACTAAGGTGCGCCGCGCTCGAAGGAGGCAATCCGCCCGGTTCCGTTCCTCTCGCCGATGTGAGTTCTCGCCGTGAGCGGCAACGACGCAAGGGACGAGGGAGAGACCGGACGGCCCACGCCGCCCGACAGCGAACTCTCAGCGAGGCTCCGACGCCTCGAGACGCAGATCGAACGGAAGCGGCCCCCGGCCCCTCCCGCTCATTCGTCGCGTTCGGGTTCGTCCGGAAGTCCGTCCTCCCTCGGGCAGGCCATGACGCTCTCCACGGAGTTCGTCGCCGGCGTGATCGCGGGAGGGGTGCTCGGCTGGATCTTCGATCGGATGCTCGGGACGAAACCCTGGGGTCTGATCGTACTTCTGATGCTGGGCTTCGTCGCTGGCGTCTTCAACGTGATGCGGGCATCCGGCTTCGCCGGCGCCCGTTCCGGACGGGACACCCCGCGGGATCCGTGAGGGCGACCGGTGTTTTGTGACCATCGATCCGGTTCGGCCATGCGGGCCGCCGGCAACGAGACGTGAGGGCGGAAGACGGCATGGCGGCCAGCATCGACCCGGGGCACTCCGTCGCCTTGCGACCGGATCCGATCCATCAGTTCGAGCTCAAGTCGATCCTGCCCTTCGGGCATCTCGGCCATCAGGAACTCGCGTTCACCCAGTCGGCGCTCTACATGTTCGCCGCCGTCGGCGTCATCGCACTCCTGACGATCGTCGCCACCTCCAGCCGCTCGGTCGTGCCGGGCCGGATGCAGTCGCTGGCCGAGATCTTCTACGAGTTCATCGCCGACACCCTGCACCAGGCCACCGGCGACGGCGGCAAGCGCTTCATGCCGCTGGTGTTTTCGCTGTTCATGTTCGTGTTGATCCTCAACCTGTTCGGCATGATCCCCTACGCCTTCGCGGTGACCAGCCACCTCGTCATCACCTTCGGCCTCGCTGCCCTGGTGATCTCGGTCGTGGTGATCTACGGCGTGATGAAGCACGGCGCGCACTTCTTCGGCTTGTTCGTGCCGCAGGGCGTGCCCAAGCCGCTGCTGGCCCTCCTCGTGCCGATCGAGGTGATCTCGTTCATCTCGCGGCCGATCAGCCTGTCGGTGCGTCTGTTCGCGAACGTGCTTGCCGGTCACATCGCGATGAAGATCTTCGCGTTCTTCGTCGTCGGGCTGCTTTCCGCAGGCGCATGGAGCGTGCTATCGCCCCTCCCGCTGTTCCTGACGATCGCGCTGACGGCTCTCGAATTCCTCGTTGCGGCGCTTCAGGCCTACGTCTTCGCGACGCTGACGGCGATCTACCTCAACGACGCGCTTCACCCCGGCCACTGAACAGGCCGGCTCCACCCGCGGCAAACGACGCACTCTCAAGACACTTCAGGAGTTTTCTATGGATCCCGTCGCTGCGAAGTACATCGGCGCCGGCCTCGCCTGCCTCGGCATGGCCGGCGCGGGCATCGGCCTCGGCAACCTGTTCGGCCAGTTCCTGGCAGGCGCCCTTCGCAACCCCTCGGCCGCCGACGGCCAGCGCGCCACGCTGCTCCTCGGCTTCGCGCTGACGGAAGCGCTCGGCATCTTCTCGCTGCTGATCGCCCTGCTCCTGCTGTTCGCCGTCTGATCGACGCCGACACCGCCGCCGCGCCGTTCGAGGTCGCGGCGGCCGATCACCAGTGAGCGCTCCGCCCCTCGCGCGAGCGCTCCATCGTCTTTCAAGGTCATACGGACGGGGCCATGGCGCAGCCGAATTCCCTCACCACACCGCCCGCCGGTTCCGACGTCCACATGGTCCCGGCCGGTGCCGCAGAGCCGGCGCACGCCGCCGCGTTCCCGCCCTTCGAGACCCACACCTTCCTGGCGCAGCTGATCTGGCTCGCCCTCGCCTTCGGCCTGCTCTACTGGCTGATGGCCAACATCGCGCTCCCGCGCATCCAGGGCATTCTCCACGACCGCTCCGCGCGCCTCGCCGCCGACCTCGACCAGGCGCAGGCGATGAAGACGGAAGCCGACGCCGCCGGCGAGGCCTACGCCAAGTCGCTGCGCGACGCGCAGGGCAAGGCCCGCGAGATCGCGCAGGGCACCCGCACCGAGCTCGCCGCCGCCGCCGAGACCAAGCGCAAGGCGCTCGAGGCCGAGCTCAACCAGAAAATCGCAGCCTCCGAGGCGACGATCCAGAGCCGGACGCAGGAAGCCATGGGCAACGTCCGCGCCATCGCCAGCGAGACCGCCTCCGCGATCGTCGAGCGGCTGACGGGCCAGGCGCCGGACCAGGCCAGCCTCGACCGCGCCCTCGATTCCACCGCGACCGCGCACTGAGACGGAAGAACCGACCATGTTGATGACAGCGGAATTCTGGGTCGCGGTCGCCTTCCTCGTCTTCATGGCGATCGTCTGGAAGGTCGGCGGCTTCGGGATCATGACCAAGGGCCTCGACGGCCGCGCCGTCCGCGTGCGCCACGAGCTCGACGAGGCCAAGCGCCTGCGCGAGGAGGCGGCCGCCGTGCTGGCTGACTACAAGCGCCGCCGCGCGGAAGCGGAGCGCGAGGCCGAGACCATCATCGCGAGCGCCCGCGACGAGGCCGAGCGTGCCGCCGCCGAGGGCCGCCAGCGCCTCGACGACTTCATCGCCCGCCGCACCAAGTCGGCCGAGACCAAGATCGCCCAGGCCGAGGCCAAGGCCCAGGCCGAGGTCCGTGCCGCAGCGGCCGACGCCGCGGTGAAGGTCTCCGAGACGATCCTGCGCGAGCGCATGCAGGGCGAGGCCGCCCAGGCGCTGGTGCGTTCGAGCCTCGGCGAGATCCGCACCCGCATGCGGGCCTGACCCTTCCGGGCAGGACCGACCGATCAAGCCGCCTCCGGGCGGCTTTTTCGTGCGCGTGCCTTCGCTCGCCCCGCTCACGTGCCGGAGACCGAAGCGGTCCAGCGCCGATGATGGCGCTGGTGCCCTCTTCCACCCGGCGACTGCGTCGATCTATTTCGCAAGAATGTCGGGGACGGCGTGCGCCTCCCCTCCCCCCTCTGCGGGGGGGGGCACGGTGGGCGACGCTTCCCGAAAGATGGATCCGTCCCACGAAACGGGAGTGACGCGGATCGCCGCTCGCTCGCTGTCGCCGCCTCGAGAATCGGAGCTGCAGGAGGTGCCATTCGACACCGCGCGCGTCGGCCGCCCGGTGGTCGGCCTGCTGCTCAACCGACAGATGCTATAGGGCACACCGTCCTCGCCGTGCCGGGCGGGCCATCCTCCACGGACTGCGATGTCGCCGATCATCTCCATCGACAATCTGTCGAAGACCTACGCCTCGGGCCTGTCGGCGCTGAAGACCGTGAACCTCGCGATCGCGCGCGGCGAGATCTTCGCTCTGCTCGGGCCGAACGGCGCCGGCAAGTCGACCCTGATCAACATCGTCTGCGGCATCGTCACGCCGAGCACCGGCACCGTGACGGTCGACGGGCACGACATCGCCTCGGGCTATCGCGGGGCGCGCAAGGCGATCGGGCTGGTGCCGCAGGAACTCACCACCGACGCGTTCGAGAGCGTGTGGAACACGGTGAGCTTCACCCGCGGCCTGTTCGGGCTGAAGAAGGATCCCGGCCATATCGAGCGGGTGCTGCGCGACCTCTCCCTGTGGGAGAAGCGCGATTCACGGCTGATGACCCTGTCGGGCGGCATGAAGCGCCGGGTGCTCATCGCCAAGGCGCTGTCGCACGAGCCCAAGGTCCTGTTCCTCGACGAGCCCTCGGCGGGCGTCGACGTGGAGCTGCGCCAGGACATGTGGCGCATGGTGCGGCGCCTGCGCGAGCAGGGCGTCACCGTGATCCTGACCACGCACTACATCGAGGAGGCCGAGGAGATGGCCGACCGGATCGGCGTGATCCGAAAGGGCGAGATCATCCTCGTGGAGGAGAAGGCCGAGCTGATGCGCAAGCTCGGGCGCAAGCAGCTCACCCTCCAGTTGCTGGCCCCCCTCGCCGCGCTGCCGGTGGATCTCGCCGACCGCGGCCTCGAGCTCGGCCCGGGCGGGCAGGAGCTGGTCTACACCTACGATGCCAAGGGCGAGCGCACCGGCATCACCGGCCTGCTCACCGATCTCGGCGCGGCCGGCATCCGGTTCAGCGACCTGCGCACCAGCCAGTCGTCGCTCGAGGACATCTTCGTCGATCTCGTCAGGGAACGCGCATGACCGCGGCCGCCGCGAGGTCCGAACCATCCATCCCCCGGCTGCCGGCAGGCGCGAACGCGCGTCGCAGCCTGGGGCGTCGGCATCGAGAGGCAAACCGATGAACTGGCCGGCCATCCGCGCGATCTACCGGTTCGAGATGAGCCGCTTCTGGCGCACGGCGATGCAGAGCATCCTGGCGCCGGTGATCTCCACCTCGCTCTACTTCGTGGTGTTCGGCGCGGCGATCGGCTCGCGGATGAGCACCGTGGACGGCGTGCCCTACGGCCTGTTCATCGTGCCCGGGCTCGTGATGCTCGCGCTGCTGACCCAGAGCATCGCCAACGCCTCGTTCGGCATCTACTTCCCGCGCTTCGCCGGCACGATCTACGAGATCCTCTCGGCGCCGATCTCGCCGGTCGAGGTGGTGCTCGGCTATGTCGGGGCGGCGGCCTCGAAGTCGATCCTGATCGGGCTGATCATCCTCGCGACCGCCGCGCTGTTCGTGCCGCTGCACATCGAGCACCCGGTATGGATGATGGCCTTCCTGGTGCTGACGGCGGTGACGTTCAGCCTGTTCGGCTTCGTCATCGGCCTGTGGGCCGACGGCTTCGAGAAGCTGCAGCTGGTGCCGCTCCTCGTCGTGACGCCGCTGACCTTCCTCGGCGGCAGCTTCTACGCGATCGAGATGCTGCCGCCGTTCTGGCGCACCGTCAGCCTGGCGAACCCGGTGGTCTACCTGATCAGCGGGTTTCGCTGGGCCTTCTTCGGCACGGCCGACGTCGCCATCGGCATCAGCCTGGCGATGACCGGCCTGTTCCTGGCGGTCTGCCTCGGGCTCGTCGCCTGGATCTTCCGCACCGGCTACCGCCTCAAGAGCTGAGCCGCCGGCCCGGCTGCCTGGAGCCGTTCGAAAACGCATAAAGACATCTTTATGTCTTGATTGCTTCGTATCCGGCGCTCTGCTAGATGCCTCGGCGAGAGGCAACCCGCGACACGGAGCGAAGCGAAATGGCCCAGGATTACATCGTCAAGGACATCGGCCTGGCCGAGTACGGCCGCAAGGAGATCTCGATCGCCGAGACCGAGATGCCGGGCCTGATGGCCACCCGCGAGGAATACGGCCCGTCGCAGCCGCTCAAGGGCGCCAAGATCGCCGGCTCGCTGCACATGACGATCCAGACCGCGGTGCTGATCGAGACGCTCAAGGCTCTCGGCGCCGACATCCGCTGGGTCTCGTGCAACATCTACTCGACCCAGGACCACGCCGCCGCGGCGATCGCCGCCGCCGGCATCCCGGTCTTCGCCATCAAGGGCGAGACCCTCGAGGAGTACTGGGACTACACCTCGAAGCTGTTCGACTGGCATGGCGGCGGAACGCCGAACATGATCCTCGACGACGGCGGCGACGCCACCATGTTCGTCCACCTGGGCCTGCGCGCCGAGAACGGCGACACCGCCTTCCTCGACAAGCCCGAGTCGGAGGAGGAGGAGATCTTCTTCGCGCTCCTGAAGAAGAAGCTCGCCGAGAAGCCGAAGGGCTGGTTCGCCGGTCTCGCCGACGCGATCAAGGGCGTCTCGGAGGAGACCACCACCGGCGTCCACCGCCTCTACAACCTCGCCAAGGAGGGCAAGCTGCTCTTCCCGGCGATCAATGTGAACGACGCGGTCACCAAGTCGAAGTTCGACAACCTCTACGGTTGCCGCGAGTCGCTGGTGGACGGCATCCGCCGCGGCACCGACGTGATGATGGCCGGCAAGGTCGCGATGGTCGCCGGCTTCGGCGACGTCGGCAAGGGTTCGGCCTCCTCGCTGCGCCATGCCGGCTGCCGTGTGCTGGTCTCGGAGGTCGATCCGATCTGCGCGCTCCAGGCCGCGATGGAAGGCTACGAGGTCGTGACGATGGAAGACGCGGCGCCCCGCGCCGACATCTTCGTCACCGCCACCGGCAACAAGGACATCATTACCCTCGACCACATGCGGGCGATGAAGGACCGGGCGATCGTCTGCAACATCGGCCACTTCGACAACGAGATCCAGGTCGCCGGCCTGAAGAACCTCAAGTGGTCGAACATCAAGCCGCAGGTCGACGAGATCACCTTCGCCGACGGCCACCGCATCATCCTGCTGTCGGAAGGCCGCCTGGTGAACCTCGGCAACGCCACCGGCCACCCGTCCTTCGTGATGTCGGCCTCGTTCACCAACCAGACGCTGGCACAGATCGAGCTCTGGACCAACCCGGGCAAGTACGAGAAGCAGGTCTACACCCTGCCGAAGGCGCTCGACGAGAAGGTCGCGCTGCTCCACCTCGAGAAGATCGGCGTGAAGCTCTCGAAGCTCCGCCCCGACCAGGCCGCCTATATCGGCGTTTCCGAGAACGGCCCGTTCAAGCCCGATCACTACCGCTACTGAGACCCTCGGCGCGGGGACGCGCCGGGTAGAATCGATGCGAGACAGGAGGGCCCGGCGGTTGCGCCGGGCCCTCTTCGTTTGTCAAGGCACCACCGCCCGGCCGGACTGTGTCTTCTGTGTGTCGTTCGCACGCGACCTGCCGGCCCACGGTTACGGCCAAGCTAATTCCGCTTCCGGCGCAAATCCCCGACGCGTTAGACTGCCCCCGGTTCGGCAGGTCGTCAGGTCGTCGCGTCTCCCCTCCCCCCGAAACGGGGCGCGGGGAACCGGCGCCGCATGCGCCACGCATTCGTTCGCGTCGGTCCGACCGGCGGTTTTGGGAGACGGGACGGATCATGGAGGTCGATCGGGCGGCACGGCGCATCGCCGGGGCCGGCGCTCTCTTCGCCGCCGCGACCGGCCTCCCGGCTCCGTCCCTCGCGGCGGGCGCCGACCTTCCGGCCTGGGGATTCGGCTCGCACATGCACAACGTCGCGGCCGCCGCGATCTTCGGCGGCCTCGTCGCTTTCGCGACCATCGTCGCCCTGCTCTATTTGAGCGAGCGCTCGCGCTGGACCCGGCGGGAGCGCGAGCAGGCCGCGGCCCTCGACGCGCTCAGCGGCGCCCACGACCGCGCCGAGATGCTGCTCGCCGCCGAGCGCCAGATCATCGTGACCTGGGACGGGCGCAGCGAGCCGGTGGTCGAGGGCGACGTCGGGCTGGCCTTCGACGGCACGCGCCCCGCGATCGGCTCCGCCCGCCGCATCCTCGCCTTCGGCACGTGGCTGGTGCCGACCGACGCCGAGGCGATCGAGACCGCGGTCGAGGCCCTGCGCATCCGGGGCACGAGCTTCCGCACCACACTGCGCAGCCAGTCCGGCCGCAGCATCGAGGCGCAGGGCCAGGCGGTGGCTGGCCGCGTCCTGCTGCGCCTGCGCGAGACCACGGAGGATCGCCGCCAGATCTCGGAGCTGCGCGAGACCCTCGAGGATGCCCGCCGCGGCCTGTCGGCGCTGGCCGGCCTGCTCGACGCGATCCCGCAGCCGGTCTGGCGGCGCAACCGCGAGGGCGGCCTCGCCTGGGTCAACACCGCCTACGTCGCCGCGGTCGAGGCGGCGAACCGCGAATCCGCGATCCAGGCCGGGATCGAGCTGCTCGACCGCCCGGCCCGCGAGATGATCGCCCGCGAGGACGGCCAGCGCCGCCCAGCCGGCCAGCGCGCCGCGTTGCGCCTGTCGGCGGTGGTGGCCGTCCTCGCGGGCGATCATCT
>NZ_VRVH01000106.1:0-13986 GCF_008040095.1 Methylobacterium sp. WL6
TGCCGACCCAGGGCGGCGCCCCGCGCCCGGTCCTCGCCGCCACCCATGAGGGCCGGTGCCGGACCATTCCCGCCGACTGCGTGATCGGCGTGCGCGCCGGGGACGACGCGGCGGCCGAGGTCGAGCAGGTGTCCGCCCCGGGCCTGATCCCGTCCGCGGTCGAGGAATTCCTTGCGCTGGACGCGCGCCACGCGGCGCGCCCGATCATCGCCGACCCGTCGGAGGCGTCGATGGTGCGGGTGGTGACCCGCCTGTTCGCCCGTCGCGGGCAGATGCGGATCGAGCTCGCCCGCCGCGCCGGGGAGCTCGTCGCCGGCACGCTCCACCTCGGCGCGGGCGCCCGCGCCGTAGTCTGGCGGCGCGCGGCGCGGGTGTGACGCGCTACTCGTCCTCGCCGAACCTGTCGGCGAGCAGCGCCTCGATCGCCGTGAGGCAGGGCTCGGCGTCGGCTCCGACGGCGGTGACCATCACGTGGGTGCCCTGCGCCGCGCCGAGCGTCAGCAGCCCCATGATCGAGCGGCCGCCCACCGTCTCGCCGGCGCGGGTCACCGTGACCTGAGCGTCGAAGCGCTCGACGGTCTGAACGAACTTGGCGGATGCCCGCGCGTGCAGGCCGCGTCGGTTGATGATCGGCAGGCGCCGCAGGAAGCCGCCGTCGGGCACGGGCGGCGGCTCGTCGTCGGGCTCGAAGAGGTCGTCCATCCCCCGGCGCGCTTCCCTGTCCGTCGCCGCGCTGCGATTCGCGTCGGCCTGAATCGGCGCCGCGCACGGCGCGGCCCTCACCGTGCGTAGCGGGTCGGCGGTCGGGACGGCAAGATGACGGGGAAGACTATTTGCCGGCGAGAACGCGCGAGGCGACGTTGATGTACTTGCGGCCGGCTTCCTGGGCGTGGAGCACCGCGTCGCCGAGGGATTCCGCATCGCGGACGCTGGCGAGCTTGATCAGCATCGGCAGGTTGATGCCCGCCACCACCTCGACGGCGCCGCCGTTCATGCAGGACAGCGCGAGGTTCGACGGCGTGCCGCCGAACATGTCGGTCAGCACGACGACGCCGGTTCCGGTATTCACCCGGCCGACCGCCGACATGATGTCCCGCCGCCGAAGCTCCATGTCGTCTTCCGGACCGATCGTGATGGTTTCGATCTGCTTCTGAGGGCCAACCACGTGCTCCAATGCGGCCCTGAATTCGGTCGCGAGCAGTCCGTGGGTGACGAGCACCATGCCAATCATCGACACGTATTCCGGTGTCCTGTGAACGAGTCCGCCATGTTGTGCATTGCACGCACAGGCTCAAGGCAGTCGCGACGTTTTGATCGCCCGTCGCCGCGATCATGCCACGCAAGTGAGCACCGCGCTACGGGGCCGCGCGGGTCCGGTCGACGGGAAGCGCCGTGTGCGACTGCGAAGACACGCTGAGCTCGGCCAATGCCTGTTCCGCGAGCACCAGGCCGGGTGCGAGGCCGGCCTCGCGCACCGCGCGGTCGATCCGGAGCGCGGGCAGGGCGATGCCGAGGATCGTGGCCTCGCCATCCGGCGCATCGGGCAGGCGCGGCTCGCCGGCGACGAGGTCGACGACGAGCCGCAGGACGCAGGCCTCGACGCTCTCCACCGCGACGATCCCGTGGCCGCGGATCTCGATCCGCCCGGCGATGGCGGGATGCGGGCGTGCCACGACGCGCCCGTGGCACCGCGCGAGGCGCACCCGATCGTCGCCGACCAGGGCCGCGAAGCCGCCCCGAAGGGTGGCCCGCTCGATCAGCGCCAGGGCGAGGCTCGACTTGCCGGCGCCCGCCTCGCCGCGGAGCAGCACGCCCGCCTCGCCGACCACGACGCAGGTGGCGTGCACGGTGACACGCTCCGCATCCGTCGCATCGTGCGATGCGCGGCGCACCGGCCCGATCACGCCGCCGACAACTGCCGCGGCGCCGCCGGGATCCGCACGATGAATCGGGCGCCGCGGACCGTCGGCTCGCCGTCCTCGTCCGCCGGGCCGGGGCGGTTCTCGGCGCGGATCGAGCCGCGATGCGCCTGGACGATCTGGCGGGAGATCGAGAGGCCGAGCCCCGAGTTCTGGCCGAAGCCCTGCTCGGGACGGTCGGTGTAGAAGCGCTCGAAGATCCGCTCGAGGGCGTGCTCGGGAATGCCCGGCCCCTCGTCCTCGCAGATCAGCTCGATGTCGCCGCGCACCCGGCGCAGCGCCACGCGCACCTTCGCCTCGGTCGGCGAGAACGAGCGGGCGTTGTCGAGGAGGTTGTTCACCACCTGGCCGAGGCGGCTGTCGTGCCCGATGATTGCGAACGGCGTGTCCTGGTCGCCGGCCGGCGCGTCGACGTCGAGCTGGATCAGGCAGTCCTTGGGGCGCTTGCGCTCGTTGGCGACCGAGACCACCGTGGTCAGGAGCTTGCGCAGGTCGACCTTGCGCGCCTCGGCGCGGGCGAGCTCGGCGTCGAGCCGCGAGGCGTCGGCGATGTCGCTGATCAGGCGGTCGAGGCGCTTCACGTCGTGCTGGATGATCGCCATCAGCCGGCTGCGCGAATCGTCGTTGCGGGCGAGCGGCAGGGTCTCGACCGCGCTGCGCAGGGAGGTCAGCGGGTTCTTCAGCTCGTGGCTGACGTCGGCGGCGAAGCTCTCGATCGCGTCGATGCGCCGGTAGAGCGCCTGCGTCATGTCCCGCAGGGCGCCCGAGAGGTGGCCGATCTCGTCGGTGCGGCTGGTGAAGTCGGGGATCTCCTCGCGGGTCTTGATCCCCATGCGCACCTTCTCGGCGGCCTCCGCCAGCCGCCGCACCGGGCCGGCGATGGCGCCGGCGAGCAGGATCGAGAGCACCACCATCACCATCGCGGCGACGAGGAAGACCTGGAACAGGCCGAACCGCTCCGAGGCGATGACGCGGTCGATCGCGTCGCCCTGCGTCGAGAGCAGCAGCGCGCCGCGCACCGCCCCCGAGCGCTGGATCGGCACGGCGACCGACACCGTGGTCTCGCCGAGCCCGTTGCGGCGCACGAGGCTGCCGCGGGCGCCGTTCAGGGCGGTCTGGACCTCGCGCAGGGAATGGCCGTTCGTCGGCCCGATCTCCTCCTGCGGCTTCACCCGCTCGCCGAACAGGCCGAAGCTCCACGCTTGCGCGACCTCGAAGGCGCGCTCGAGCAGGGAGCGCTTGCGGATCTGGGGCGCACCCGCGGCGCCCTCGGGCCGGTTGAACAGCGAGCGCGTGTCGAACAGCAGGCCGCCCTCGCTGTCGTAGACCCGCGCGCGGTTGCCCGTCGGGGTCACGAGGCGGCGCAGGAGCGGCGCGACCTGCTCCGGGTTGAGCGAGAAGGCGAGCGGCTGCGATTCCTCGTCCGGCGCGTTGCTGCCCTCGCCCGCCTGCTGCTGCAGCAGCTTGTCGGGGTCGATCCGGATCGTCCCGGTATCGACCGAGGCCGAGGAGGCGATGGCGCCGGCGATGATGTCGCCCTGGATCGCCAGGCTCTGCACGCGGGCCTGGATCAGCCCCTGCCGGAACTGGTTCAGGTACAGGAACCCGACGAGCAGCGCGATCAGCCCGACGAGGTTGAGCACGACGATGCGGCGGGTCAGGCTCGACGAGGCCCGCTGACCGATCGCATCCCAGGAGGCCCGCGGCCATGCGAGCGGGCCGCGGCGCGGCTCTTCATCGGTCTGCGACGTCACGACGGTCCGGTGTTCGAGAAGCGATCGAGGCATTCGGGGCGGGGCGCGGAGCTTCAGCCTTCCTTGAAGCGGTAGCCGACGCCGTAGAGCGTCTCGATCATGTCGAACGCGGTGTCGGTGACCTTGAACTTCTTGCGCAGGCGCTTGATGTGGCTGTCGATGGTGCGGTCGTCGACGTAGACCTGGTCGTCGTAGGCCGCGTCCATCAGCGCGTTGCGGCTCTTCACGACGCCCGGGCGGTGGGCGAGCGCCTGCAGGATCAGGAACTCGGTCACCGTCAGGGTCACCGGCTCGCCCTTCCAGGTGCAGGTGTGGCGCTCCGGGTCCATCATCAGCGAGCCGCGCTCGAGCGAGCGGGCGGCGGCGTCCGCCTCGCGGGCGGCAGCGCCCGGGCCGTCCTTCGGGGCGAAGCGGCGCAGCACCGCCTTCACCCGCTCGACCAGCAGCCGCTGCGAGAACGGCTTATGGATGAAGTCGTCGGCGCCCATCTTGAGGCCGAACAGCTCGTCGATCTCCTCGTCTTTCGAGGTCAGGAAGATCACGGGAAGGTCCGATTTCTGCCGCAGGCGCCTGAGAAGCTCCATCCCGTCCATGCGCGGCATCTTGATGTCGAAGATCGCGAGGTCGGGCGGCGAGTGCTTGAGCCCGTCGAGGGCCGAGGCGCCGTCGGTGTAGGTCTGGATCCGGTAGCCTTCGGTCTCCAGGGCGATCGAGACCGAGGTGAGGATGTTCCGGTCGTCGTCGACGAGGGCGATGGTCGGCATGCGCGTTCCTTGACTGATCGGGGCGGTGCGGGCGCGTGACGAGGGCCTGCGTCGCCGCCTCCGGCCCCGGACGGGGCAGGCAAAAACGCGAACGCGACGACGAGTCGTATGACCGTGTCCGTTTCGCGCGGAAGGTCTGGTGCTTTAAGCCGAAGTTTCGAAAAAAGCGAGCGGCCATGGTAGCTTGGCCGTATCCGGGCGATGCGCCGCGTCCCCCCGGCCTCGTCGGCGGCCGCGATTTCGCCCTATGATGCGGCGGGCGCGGCGTTTTTCCGACGCCGCTTCGGGGAGCGACGGGCGCGATGGCAGAGACATCCGACAGCGTGGGCGGGGCCGAATCGAGCGGGCCGCGCGGGCCGGCGCGGCCGCTTCCGGCGGCCCAGGCCCCGTTCGACGCGATCGGCCTGTCGCGGCGCCTGCTGCGCGGCATCCGCTCCGGCGCGCTGGCGACCCTCGATGCCGACGGCACGCCGTTCGCCTCACTGGTGACCATCGCCACCGACGTCGACGGCACGCCGCTGATGCTGCTGTCCCAGCTCTCGGCCCACACCCGCAACCTGCTCGCCGACCCGCGCTGCTCGCTGCTGTTCTCGGCCGGCGGCAAGGGCGATCCGCTCGCCCACCCGCGGCTGACCGTCGTCGGGCGGGGCGTGCGGACCGACGAGCCGCGCGCGCGGGCCCGCTTCCTCGCCCGGCACCCGAAGGCCGCGCTCTACGCCGACTTCCCCGATTTCGGGTTCTTCGCGATCGCGCCGACGGCGGGCCACCTCAACGGCGGCTTCGCCAAGGCGGCGACGCTGACGCGAGCCGAGCTGCTTCTGGATCTCGCCGGCGCGGAGGCGATCGTGGCTGGCGAGCGCGGCGCGATCGAGCACATGAACGCCGACCACGCCGACGCGCTGGCGCTCTACGCGGCCTCGGAGGGAACGGCCGCGTGGCGCCTCACCGGGCTCGACCCGGAGGGCATGGACCTCCTCGCCGGCGACCGGACCGCGCGGGTGACGTTCCCGGACACGGTCCGCGACATGGGCGCCTTGCGCAAGGTCCTCGTGGTCATGGCCGCCGAAGCGAGGGCGGCGGCCGAGACGCCGCGGCCCTGAAGCCCAGGCATCCCCGCTTGGCCGGCATGCCGCGCGGGCCGACGACGGGGGGAAGGGCCTCAGACCTCTTCGGCGGCCGGCTTTTCCGTCTCGGCCTCGTCGCCGTCCGTCTCGGCGTCCTCGGTCTCGGCTTCGGCGGCCTCCGGCTCGGGCTGAGCTTCGGCGCCGGGCGAGGGCCGGGTGCGGCGGCGGCTCCAGCCGGGCGTCGCGCGCGGCGCGCCGCGGGTGACTTCCTCGTTGCCTTCCAGCACGCGCTTCACCCGCGCGTTGAAGTCCGACATCGAGATGCTGGGCGAGCGCCCGTTGGGGGGAGTGCGAGCCATTCGGGGGCCTTCCGCTTCGTAGCCCAAGGCACGGGATTGCGCGGAGGGAAGCTCTTTAGATAGGGCGGAACGTGCGGAAACCGAAGGGCCGTGGCGCGGAGCGCGGCGCTGAGCGGGTCTGCACGCCCTCTTTCGCCCCGCGACGACGCCCGCGCTTGGCGCTCTCCCCCGCGGCTGCTATCCCGCGGGCGACTGACACCGCCTCCTCACATCAGACGGCGCGCAGCGATGGCCCTTCGGCCGGCCGCACGCGCGCCGGAGATCCGCATCGATGACGACTACGCCGATCGACAACATCCGCAACTTCTCGATCGTCGCGCATATCGACCACGGCAAGTCGACGCTCGCCGACCGCCTGATCCAGACGACGGGCACCGTGGCGCTGCGCGACATGAGCGAGCAGATGCTCGACTCGATGGACATCGAGAAGGAGCGCGGCATCACCATCAAGGCGCAGACCGTGCGCCTGGAATACAAGGCCGAGGACGGGAAGAACTACGTCCTCAACCTGATGGACACGCCCGGCCACGTCGACTTCGCCTACGAGGTCTCGCGCTCGCTCGCCGCCTGCGAGGGCTCGCTGCTGGTGGTGGATGCGAGCCAGGGCGTCGAGGCGCAGACGCTGGCCAACGTCTACCAGGCGCTCGACGCCAACCACGAGATCGTCCCGGTCCTCAACAAGATCGACCTGCCGGCCGCCGAGCCCGAGCGCATTCGCGCGCAGATCGAGGAGGTGATCGGCATCGACGCCTCGGAAGCGGTCGCGATCTCGGCCAAGAGCGGCCTCAACATCGAGGCGGTGCTGGAGGCCATCGTCAAGCGCCTGCCGCCGCCCAAGGGCGACCGCGACGCGCCCCTCAAGGCGCTGCTGGTGGACAGCTGGTACGACGTCTACCTCGGCGTCGTCGTGCTGGTGCGCATCGTCGACGGCGTGCTCAAGAAGGGCATGAACATCCGCATGATGCGGGCCGACGCGGTGCACGGCGTCGACAAGATCGGCGTGTTCCGGCCAAAGATGGCCGACATCGGCGAGCTCGGGCCGGGCGAGGTCGGCTTCTTCACCGGCTCGATCAAGGAGGTCGCCGACACCCGCGTCGGCGACACGCTCACGGAGGACAAGCGCCCGTGCAAGGAGATGCTGCCGGGCTTCAAGGACGTGCAGTCGGTGGTGTTCTGCGGGCTGTTCCCCGTCGACGCGGCCGAGTTCGAGACCCTGCGCAGCGCCATGAGCAAGCTCCGGCTCAACGACGCGTCGTTCTCCTACGAGATGGAGACCTCCGCCGCGCTCGGCTTCGGCTTCCGCTGCGGCTTCCTCGGGCTCCTGCACCTCGAGATCATCCAGGAGCGCCTGGAGCGCGAGTTCAACCTCGACCTGATCTCGACCGCGCCCTCCGTCGTCTACCACCTTCAGATGACCGACGGCACGGTGAAGGAGCTGCACAACCCGGCCGACATGCCCGACGTGATGAAGATCACGGCGATCGAGGAGCCGTGGATCCGCGCCACCATCCTCACGCCGGACGACTACCTCGGCGGCGTGCTCAAGCTGTGCCAGGACCGGCGCGGCACGCAGGTCGACCTCAACTACGTGGGCAAGCGCGCCATGGTCGTCTACGACCTGCCGCTGAACGAGGTGGTGTTCGACTTCTACGACCGCCTCAAGTCGATCTCGAAGGGCTACGCGTCGTTCGACTACCACATCTCCGATTATCGCGAGGGCGACCTCGTCAAGATGTCGATCCTCGTCAACGCCGAGCCGGTCGACGCCCTCTCGATGCTGGTCCACCGCTCCCGCGCCGAGCATCGCGGCCGCGCCATGTGCGAGAAGCTGAAGGACCTGATCCCGCGCCACCTGTTCCAGATCCCGGTCCAGGCGGCGCTCGGCGGCAAGATCATCGCCCGCGAGACCATCAAGGCGCTGTCCAAGGACGTGACCGCCAAGTGCTACGGCGGCGACATCTCGCGCAAGCGCAAGCTTCTGGACAAGCAGAAGGAAGGCAAGAAGAAGATGCGCCAGTTCGGGCGCGTCGAGATCCCGCAGGAGGCGTTCATCGCCGCGCTGAAGATGGACGATTGAGCTTTTCGGCCCTACGCTTCAGCGCTGAAAGCGGCAGACCGATCGAGGCGGGAGACGCGCGGTGACCGATCTCAAGACGTTGCGCGGTCTGTCTGGTCTCGGCGCTGAGCCGGCGGGCCTCGCGGGTTCGGCCCTGCTGATGATCGACCTTCAAAACACCTATCTGAATGGCGTGATGCGCCTCGAGAACGTCGAGCCCGCCATCGCGGAGGCGAGGGGGCTGCTCGCGCGGGCGCGGGGCGCCGGCATTCCGATCATCCACGTTCGGCACGATGCCGGGCCGGGCTCGCCCTACGACCTGACTGCGCCGATCGGACAGTTCGCCGACCCGGTCGCGCCCGAGGGTGACGAGGCGATCGTCACGAAGGCCTATCCGAGCGCCTTCGTCGGCACTGATCTCGAAGCGCGGTTGAAAGCGCTCGGTGTCACAGACCTGATCGTCGCTGGCTTCATGACGCATATGTGCGTCAACCCCACGGCGCGCGCCGCCTTCAGCCTCGGCTTCAAGCCGACGGTGGTCGCGTCGACCACAGCCACCCGCGACCTGCCGGCACCCGACGGATCCGTGGTGGCGGCGGCCGCGGTGCAGGCCGCGAGCCTCGCCGCGCTCGCCGATCTCTTCGCCGTCGTGGCGCCGCGCGTGAGCGACATCGGCGATTGAGCCGTCACCGGCCCCGATCCACGAGCCGGAACCGCGCTGCACCGCAAAAGGTTCGCCCTCCGAAAACCGGAGCCGAACCGATGCGGATCACCACCGTCGCCGACCACGTCGTCGAGACCCTGCAGGAAGCCGGCGTCCGGCGCATCTACGGGGTCGTCGGCGACAGCCTGAACGCGATCACCGAAGCGATCCGGGCCCGCGGCGTGATCGCGTGGATCCACGTCCGCCACGAGGAATCCGGGGCCTTCGCGGCCGGCGCCGAGAGCCAGATCACCGGCGAACTCGCGGTCTGCGCCGGCTCGTGCGGGCCCGGCCACGTCCACCTCATCAACGGCCTCTACGATTGCCACCGCTCGCGCACGCCCGTCCTGGCGATCGTGGCGCATATCCCGTCGGCCGAGATCGGCTCGGGCTATTTCCAGGAGACGCACCCGACCGAGCTTTTCCGCGGCTGCAGCCACTACTGCGAGCAGGTCTCCGACCCCGCCCAGCTTCCCTACGTGCTGGAGAACGCGATGCGCGCCGCGATCGGGCAGCGCGGCGTCGCGGTCGTCGTCATCCCCGGCGACGTCGCGCTCAAGGACGCGCCGGCCCGCGCGGTCGCAACGAAGGCCGGCCTCGTGCCCCCGAAGCCCGTGGTGCGGCCGGCCGAGGCCGACCTGGACGCGCTCGCCGCGCTCCTCAACGGCGCGAAGAAGATCACGCTGCTCTGCGGCCGGGGCTGCGCGGGCGCGCATGCCGAGCTGCTGCAGCTGGCCGAGGCCCTGAAGAGCCCGATCGTCCACGCGCTCGGCGGCAAGGAATACGTCGAGTACGACAACCCCTACGACGTCGGCATGACCGGGCTGATCGGGTTCTCGTCCGGCTACGCGGCCATGCACGGCTGCGAGACCCTGCTGATGCTCGGCACCGGCTTTCCCTACAAGCAGTTCTACCCGGCCGACGCGAAGGTGGCGCAGGTGGACCTGCGCCCGGAGGAGCTCGGGCGCCGCTGCCGGCTCGACCTCGGCCTCGTCGGCGACGTCGGCGCCACAATCCAGGCGCTGCTGCCGAAGCTTGCGGTCAAGACCGACCGCGCCTGGCTCGACGGCAGCCTCAAGCACTACGCCAAGGCGCGCGCCGGCCTCGACGAGCTGGCGGAGGGCAAGCCCGGGCGCAAGCCGATCCACCCGCAGCACCTCACCCGTCTCTTAAGCGAGGCGGCCGCCGACGACGCGGTCTTCACCGCCGACGTCGGCACCCCGACGATCTGGGCGGCGCGCTACCTCAAGATGAACGGCCGGCGCCGCCTCATCGGCTCCTGGGTGCACGGCTCGATGGCCAACGCCATGGTGCAGGGCATCGGCGTCCAGGCCGCCTCGCCCCGGCGCGAGGTGATCGCGCTGTGCGGCGACGGCGGCTTCAGCATGCTGATGGGCGACTTCCTGACGCTGCGCCAGCATCGGCTGCCGCTGAAGGTGGTGGTGTTCAACAACGGCTCGCTCGGCTTCGTCGAGATGGAGATGAAGGCCGCGGGCTACCTCGAGACCGGCGTCGCGCTGGACAACCCGGACTTCGCCGCGATGTCGCGGGCGGCCGGCATCTTCGCGATCCGCGTCGAGGATCCCGGCGAGCTGGAAGGCGCGATCCGCGAGTTCCTGGCCTTCGACGGCCCGTCGCTGCTCGACGTGGCGGTGGCGCGCAACGAGCTGTCGATCCCGCCCAAGATCGACGGGCAGCAGGTCAAGGGCTTCAGCCTCTACATGCTGCGCGCGGTGATGAGCGGACGCGGTGACGCGGTCCTCGACCTCGCCAAGACCAACCTGATTCGATAGACCGGATTGAAATCGTTCCAGGGCGCGCCGCGGCGCGCGCATGGCGCGTTCGAGACATACGGGAGGGCGCGCATGGCCCGGCAGCGGAACATCTGGCGCCTCGCGCGCCGCCCCGTCGGCACGATCGCCGAGGGCGACCTCGCCTACGGCTCGGAGGCGCTGCCCGAGCTGCAGCCCGGGCAGTTCCTGCTGCAGGTCCTGTACCTGTCGCTCGATCCGACGAACCGGATCTGGATGAGCGACGCCGAGCAGTACATGCCGCCGGTCGGCCTCGGCGAGCCGATGCGGGGCCTCGTCGCCGGCCGGGTGGTCGAGAGCCGGAAGGACGGGGTCGAGGTCGGCGCGCTCTATGCCGGGATGGGCGCCTGGGCCGACCATATGGTCACCGACGGCCAGGGCCTGCAGCCCCTGGCCCTGCCGCCGGGCGTGCCGCTCTCGGTGGGCTTCGGCGTGTTCGGCCTCGTCGGCCCGACGGCGTATTTCGGCCTGCTCGACATCGGCCGCCCCAAGGCCGGCGAGACCCTGGTGGTCTCGGCCGCCGCCGGCGGCGTCGGCCAGATCGTCGGGCAGATCGGCAAGATCAAGGGCTGCCGGGTGATCGGCATCGCCGGCGGCCCGGAGAAGTGCCGGTTCGTCGTCGACGAGCTCGGGTTCGACGCGGCGATCGACTACCGCAGCGAGGATGTCGGCGCCCGCCTCGACGCGCTGGCGCCGGACGGCGTCGACATCAACTTCGAGCAGGTCGGCGGGGCGGTCTCAGACGCGGTGTTCGCCCGGATGCGCCTGTTCGGGCGGATGCCGCTGTGCGGCCTGATCGCCTCCTACAACGACACCGCGGAGCGCCCGGGGCCGGCGGCGTCCGCAGCGTGGCGGCAGATGCTGATGCGCCGGCTCACGGTGCAGGGCTTCATCGTCACCGACTACGCCGCGCGCTGGGACGAGGCGGTGCAGGCGCTCGGCGGCTGGATGGCGGAAGGCCGGATTAAGACCCGGCAGGACGTCCGGCCGGGCCTCGAGCGGGCGCTCGAGCACCTCGACAGCCTCTACACCGGCGGCAACTTCGGCAAGCTGCTGGTCGAGGTCGGCGCCTGAGGGCGTCGGCGAACGGCCGACGCGGACGGCCGGGGGAATCGGCCGAGGAAGATGGCAGGAACATGCGGATCGGACTGTTCGTCCCCTGTTACGTCGACGCCTTCGAGCCGGAGGTCGGCATCGCCACGCTCGAATTGCTGGAGCGCCTAGGGCTCGATGTGGCGTACCCGTTCGACCAGACCTGTTGCGGCCAGCCGATGACCAACACCGGCTGCCACGCGGAGGCCGCCGCCACGGAAGCCCTGTTCGTCAAGAACTTCGCCCCGTTCGATTACGTCGTCGCGCCCTCGGGCAGCTGCGTGCACCAGGTCCGCGAGCACCTCACCGCGATCCCGCAGACGGAGAAGGTGGTCGGCGTGCGGCGCAAGACCTTCGAGCTGGTCGAGTTCCTGCACGACGTGCTGAAGATCGAGGAATTCCCCTGGGCGTCGTTCCCGCATAAGGTCGCCTACCACTCGAACTGCAATGCCCTGCGCGGCATCCACCACGCTCGGCCCTCCGAGATCGTCGCGCCGCCCTTCTCGAAGCCGCTCGACCTGCTCTCCAAGGTGAAGGGCATCGAGATCGTGTCGCTGATGCGGCCCGACGAGTGCTGCGGCTTCGGCGGCACCTTCTCGGTGTTCGAGCCGGCGGTCTCCGCCAAGATGGGCTACGACAAGGTGACCGATCAGGCGCGCGCCGGGGCGGCCTACGTCGTCTCGGCCGATTCCTCGTGCATGATGCACCAGAAGGGCTGCGCCGAGCGCCTCGGCGTGCCGCTGAAGTACATCCACATCGCGCAGGTCCTCAACGGAGCCGCCGCATGAGCATCGAAGATCTCACGCCCCGCGAGACCGGCGGCATGATCCATCCCGAGGTCCGCGCGCCCGCCGACGAGAGCGAGCGCCACCAGGACGGCGGCCGCCTCCAGCACGCCGAGGCGGCCTCGAAGCCGATCGCCGCGCCGAAGACGCGCGAGCCGCAGCCGCGCGGGGCCAAGATCCGCGGCAACCGGCCGATCGACCAGGGCGAGGCCGCCGAGCGCTTCCTCGCCGCGCCGCTGCATCAGGCGGCGCACGACGAGCGCCTGTGGGACCTGCGCAAGAAGCGCGACGTCTCGGCCCACGGCATCCCTGAATGGGAGGAGCTTCGCGAGATCGCCTCGAGCATCAAGGCGCACACGCTGAGCCGCCTCGATACCTATCTCGAGCAGTTCGAGGCGGCGGCGAAGGCCAACGGCGTCCACGTCCACTGGGCCGCGGACGGGGCCGACCACAACCGCATCGTGCTCGAGATCCTCCGCAGCCACGGCGCGAGGACGCTGGTGAAGTCGAAGTCGATGCTCACCGAGGAGTGCGGCTTCCGGCACCACATGGCGGCCAGCGGGATCGAGATCATCGAGACCGATCTCGGCGAGCGCATCCAGCAGCTCGACAACGAGGAGCCGAGCCACATCGTGGCGCCGGCCGTCCACAAGACCCGGATGGACGTCGCCGAGGTCTTCGCGAAGACGCTGGGCACCGACCCGGACAACGACGACGCCCACTACCTCGCCGAGAGCCAGCGCGAGACCACGCGCCCTTACATCCTCAACGCCGATGCCGGGATGACCGGCTGCAACTTCGCCATCGCCGAGACCGGCACGGTCGTCACCTGCACCAACGAGGGCAACGCCGACCTCTCCGGCAACGTGCCGCCGCTGCAGATCCACTCGATCGGCCTCGAGAAGATCATTCCGCGCATCGAGGACCTCGGCGTCTTCATCCGCCTGCTGTCGCGCTCGGCGCTCGGCTCGCCGATCACCCAGTACACCTCGCATTTCCGCGGGCCGCGGCCGGGCACCGAGATGCACTACGTGCTGGTCGACAACGGCCGCTCCGAGCGCCTCGGCATGGAGGAGTTCTGGACCTCGCTGAAATGCATCCGCTGCGGCGCCTGCATGAACACCTGCCCGGTCTACCGCCGCTCGGGCGGGCTCTCCTACGGGGCGACCTATGCCGGGCCGATCGGCCTGATCATCGACCCGACCTTCAACAAGCGGAAATACTCGACGCTGCCGTTCTCCTCGACGATGAACGGCTCCTGCACCAACGTCTGCCCGGTGAAGATCAACATTCACGAGCAGATCTTCGCCTGGCGCAAGGTGCTGGCCGAGGAGCACCAGATCCCGCTCCTGAAGCAGGGCATGATGAAGGCGGCCGGCGCCGTGCTGAGCCGCCCGGCCGCCTACCGCGCGGCGATCGGCACGGCGGATTCGGCGCTGCGCGCGCTGCCGCGCTTCGCCGTCTACAACCCGCTCAACACCTGGGGGAAGAAGCGCGAGATGCCCGACGCCCCGAAGCAGAGCTTCCACGCCTGGTACAAGCAGAACCGCATGGCCGGCGCGGCGAAGAAGGACGTGTCGTGAGCGCCGGCACCCGCGCGGCGACGCTGGCCGCGATCCGCCGGAACCGGCCGGCCGGCGACCACCCGCTGCCGCAGGTCCCGGTCTTCGCCCCGCTGG
>NZ_VRVH01000107.1:0-13867 GCF_008040095.1 Methylobacterium sp. WL6
CTGGTGCTGCGCTCGGCCTTCCTGCCGCCGGAACTCGGCAGCGGCCCGAGCGCCGGCCCGCTCGCACTGCCGCCGGTGCTGGCGCTACACGGCGCCCGCGACGCCCTGGTCGGTCGGCGTCACCCCGAGGACCTGCACCGGCGGATGGCCGAGGCGGGCGGAAGCTGCCGCGTCCACCTCTACGAAGACCAGGGCCACGCCTTCGATCCGCGAACCGACGCCGACGCGGTGGCACGCGGTATCGCCTTCCTGAAGCGTGGGTTCGGGCCTATCTGAAGCGGGAGCGCGTCGAATCGCCGGCCGTCGACGGCCCAGGCCGGAACGCCGCCGGCCAGGGCACGGCGCGCGACATCGGGACCTTTCAGATGACGACAGCGCAAAACCCCGGGCTCGCCGACCTTCCGGCCGACAACCCCTTCTCCGAGACGGCCTGGGGCACGCCGGCCGAGCTTCCGCCGTTCGAGCGCATCCGCCCCGAGCACTACCTGCCGGCCTTCGAGGCGGCTTTGTCGTCCCACAAGGCCGAGATCGCGGCGATCGCCGGCGAGACCGCGGCGCCCACCTTCGCCAACACCGTCGCGGCGATGGAGCGGGCGGGCCTGGCCCTCGATCGAGTCGCCGGCGTGTTCTACAACCTCACCGGCAGCCACACGAACCCCGAGCTTCAGGCGATCGAGCGGACGATCGGCCCGAAGCTGTCGCGCCACGGCAGCGCGATCTACCTCAACCCCGACCTGTGGGCGCGCATCTCGGCGGTCGACGCCGACGCCGAAGGCCTGGGCGGCGAGGAGCGCCGGGTTCTGTCCCGCTACCGCACCCGCTTCCGCCGCTCCGGCGCCGACCTCGGGCCCGAGGACAAGCTGCGCGTCGCCGAGATCGCGGCGCGGATGTCGGAACTCGGAACCCAGTTCAGCCAGAACCTGCTCGCCGACGAGAGCAGCTTCCTGCTGCCCCTCGACGCGGCGGAGGACCGCGCCGGCCTGCCCGACTTCCTGATCGCCTCGGCGGCCGACGCCGCCAAGGAGCGCGGGGGCGCGCACAGCCACGCCATCACCCTGTCGCGCTCGCTGATCGAGCCGTTCCTGGTGTGCTCGACCCGGCGCGACCTGCGCGAGCGCGCCTACGAGGCCTGGATCCGCCGCGGCGAGGGCGGCGGGGCCACCGACAACCGCGGCATCATCCGCGAGATCGTCAGCTTGCGCGCCGAGCGGGCCAGGCTCCTCGGCTTCGACAGCTTCGCCCACTTCAAGCTCGACGACACCATGGCCGCGACCCCGGACGCGGCGATGGGCCTGCTGCGCGAGGTCTGGACCCCGGCCCGCAGGCAGGCCGGGGCCGAGCGCGACCGGCTCCAGGCGATCGTCCAGGCCGAGGGCGGCAACTTCGCCCTCCAGGCCCATGACTGGCGCCACTACGCCGAGAAGCTGCGGCGCGCCGAGCACGATCTCGACGAGAGCGAGATCAAGGCCTACCTGCCGCTCGATTCGGTGATCGCCGCTTCGTTCGACACGGCCTCCCGCCTGTTCGGCCTGCGCTTCACCGAGCTCAAGGACGTTCCGCGCTACCACCCGGACGTGCGCGCCTGGCGCGTCGCGAACGCCGACGGCTCCGAGGTCGGCACCTTCCTCGGCGATTACTTCGCACGGCCGTCGAAGCGCAGCGGCGCCTGGATGAGCGCTTTCCGCTCGCAGGAACGGCTCACCGGCGACGTGAAGCCGATCATCGTCAACGTGATGAACTTCGCGAAGGCGCCCGCCGGGGAGGCGGCCCTGCTGTCCTTCGACGACGCCCGGACCCTCTTCCACGAGTTCGGCCACGCCCTGCACGGCCTCCTCTCCGACGTGACCTACCCGCTGCTCGCCGGCACCGCCGTGTCGGGCGACTTCGTCGAGCTGCCGTCGCAGCTCTATGAGCACTGGCTGGAGCAGCCGGAGGTGCTGCGGACCCATGCCCGCCACCACCGCACCGGCGAGCCGATGCCGGAGGCGCTGCTGACGAAGCTGCTCGCCGCCCGCACCTTCAACCAGGGCTTCGCCACCGTCGAGTACACCGCGTCGGCGATCGTCGACATGACGCTGCACCTCTCGGCCGAGGGCGAGAACGGGCTCGACGTGGGGGCCTTCGAAGCCGACGCGCTCGAGCGCATCGCGATGCCGGCCGAGATCAACATGCGCCACCGCACGCCGCACTTCGCCCACATCTTCTCGGGCGACGGCTATGCGGCCGGCTACTACAGCTATCTCTGGTCCGAAGTGCTGGATGCGGACGCCTTCGACGCCTTCCGCGAGGCCGGCGACATCTTCGATCCGGCGACCGCCGCGCGCCTGCGCACCTACGTCTACGGTGCCGGGAACCTGCGCGACCCGCGCGAGGCCTACACCGCCTTCCGCGGGCGCCTGCCGAGCACCGAGCCGCTGCTGCGCAAGCGCGGGCTGGCGGCCTGACGGGGAAGGCCCGCGCCGCCTCGGCACGCGCGGCGCGGTAACCCTTCAGTAAACAAACGTCCTTAACCAAAGCTTTCGACAGAGATGCCGGACGCGGAGGCGAGGGCCATGACGACGATCATCGATTCGGCCGTGGAGAAATCGGCCGCCTCGCCGGAGGCCCTGCTGAAGGCCGCGGTCTCCGGCGCGAAGCCCGCCGAGAGCAAGGCGGCGGCGCCCGTGCCGACGGCTGCCAAGGCCGTCCGTCGCTTCGATGCGGTGACGATGGGGCTGGCGGGCGTCGCACTCGCGGTCGGCACGGTGCTCGGCGCCGGCACCGCGATCCTGGCGACGCCCCGGCCTCAGGGGACGGCGGTCGTCCTGGCCGAGATCAACGCGGCGCTCGAGGCCAACCGCTCGGAGGCGTCGCGCCTCGCCATCGCTTCCGATCGCCTCGACAAGTCGGTCGCGGCCCTCAAGGACGCTGCGGACGCCGCGCGCAGCGAGGCGAAGGCTCGCAGCGCCGCGCTGACCGAGAAGGTCGGCAAGACCGAATCCGCCCTGGTGGCGAAGATCGCCGCCCTCGGCGAGCGGATCGAGCAGGCGGAGAAGGAGCAGGGCGCCCGCCTCGCGGCGGCGGCGGCCCAAGCCGAGAAGCGCACCGTCGCGTCCGCCGCGCCGCCGGCTCCGGTCGCGAAGCCCGAGCCGGTCCAGACCGGGAGCATCCCGGACGCCAAGCCGAAGCCGGCGGTGATCGAGTCCTGGGCCGTCCGCGACGTGTACGACGGCACCGCCATGCTGGAGGATCGCCGCCGCCGCCTGGTGGAGGTCGCGATCGGCGACGCCATTCCGGGAGTCGGGCGGGTCGAAGCCGTCGAGCGGCGCGGGCGGGAATGGGTCGTGGTGACGCGTCAGGGCCTCGTCACGCCGCAGCCCTGGTAGGACGCGGCGCGCAACGCCGTCAGGTCGAGGCGATCGGCGTCTGGGTCAGCACGCCGGCGCCGACTGGGTAGCGCGGCTCGATCGTCATCGGGTCCGCCATGGCGGCGGCGCGCTCGGCGCGCTGGCGGCCATGGGTGAGGGCGCGAGTCTGGGCGATGCGCGTCGGGTGCAGGATCGCCGCGAGCAAGGCTTGGCCTTCGAACTGGGTCCCGAGGTTTTTGGCGTCGAAGACGGGCATGACCGGCCTTGCAGAGACAGCGGAGCGTCGGCACCGGCGGCCGAGGAAACCTCGGCCGTACGTGAGTAACGGGGACAACCTGAACAAGTTCCGAAAGTTTCGAGAACGGAACTATTTTTTCATCATTGCATTGCAGCGCCCCGGCCATGGTGTGAAATCGCACGCCGACTTCGCCTGTCGGCAGATCTCCAGACTACGCATCCGGCGCGACGTGGCTTCGCAAGTCGTCGGCAGCCCCGCGAAATGCACCCTGCGGATGCACGGCTAATTGCGTCTCTCGGAAACGTCAGCGGGTGTCCTCGCGCAGGAGCTCGGTGTTGACCGCGAAGGCCGCCATGGCGCCCTCGGCGGCGGCGACGATCGCGAACTGCACCCGGCGCGAGGCGTCGCCGGCCACGTAGAGCCCCGGTACGTCGGTCTTCTCGTAATCGCGCGTCGGCACCACGCCGGCCTCGTTCAGGGCGCAGCCGAGCTGCCGGATGAGCTGCGACGGCAGGCATCCCATCGGCATCAGGAACACCGCGCGGCAGGGCAGGGCGCTGCCGTCCGCGAAGGCGAGATGCGTCGGCCCCGCCTCGTCGCCGTCCAGGCGGGCGATCGGCGCCTCGACCAGCCGCACGCCGTTTCGGGCGAGGCGCGCCCGATCGTCCTCGGAGAGGTCGGTCGGATGGCCGTCGGTGCAGAGCGTGACGTTGCCGCTCCAGGCCGTCAGCTCCAGGGCGAACCCCTTCGCGACGGGGCCGTGGGCGTAGGCCGCGATCGGCCGGTCGCGTGCCTCGTAGCCGTCGCAATACGGGCAGGAATGGACGCCGGTGCCCCAGTAGCGCGCGAAGCCCTGGATCGCGGGCAGGTCCTGGTGCAGGCCGGTGGCGAGGATCAGTCGGCGGGCGGTCTCCCGGGTGCCGTCCGCGAGCGTGATCGCGAAACCGCCGTCGATCGCTCGCGCTTCCACGACCTCGGCCTCGCGCAGCGCGACGGTGTCGTAGCGCTCGAGGTCGGCGCGGGCGAGGGCGCGAAGCTCGGCCGGCGGCGTGCCGTCCCGGGTGTAGACGCCCCAGGTCAGGCGAGCCGCGGCGTTGCGCGGGGTGCCGTGGTCGAGGAGCAGGACGGTGCGCCGGCAGCGCCCGAGAATGAGCGCCGCGTTGAGCCCCGCCGGCCCGCCGCCCACGATGATCACGTCGTGCATGATGACGCCGCGCCCGAGGCGCGCCTCCGGTTGCCCCTCTCGGGCTCAAGCCGGATCCGTGCCGAACGTTTCTCGGATGCGGCCACGAAAAAGGGCGCCGCGGCGCCCTTCGTCGTCGTCCGTCCGCGAAGGCCGGCTTAGGCGGCGGCGGACTTCACCGGGACGCCCTTCTCGGCGAGGAAGGTCTGCAGCTCGCCCGACTGGAACATCTCGCGGGTGATGTCGCAGCCGCCGACGAACTCGCCCTTCACGTAGATCTGCGGGATGGTCGGCCAGTTGGAATAGGCCTTGATGCCGTCGCGGATGCCGGCGTCGGCCAGCACGTTCACGCCCTTGAACGGCACTTCGAGGTAGTTGAGGATCTGAACGACCTGCCCCGAGAAGCCGCATTGCGGCATGGTGGGCGTGCCCTTCATGAACACGACCACGTCCTGGGACTTGATCTCGTTCTCGATCGTTGCGTTGACGTCGCTCATGGGTTCCGATCCTCGTTCGTTTCAGCAGATCTAGTGATGGTCGGCAGGCATTTCCAATGCCGAGGCCAACCGCTCCAGCGCCCAATCCATATCGAAGCTCTTCGCCACGATCTCGTCCGGATCGAAAGGCATCGTCGCCGGCGACCCAGGGACGGGGCTGTCGCCGTACATCTCGAGCGACACGGCGGCGTTCGCCTTCGCGGTGGTCCAGAGGTCTTCCCAGTCGATCCTCTGTCGCATGGAGCGCTTGTAGTTCCGGCGTGCCGTCGCCTGGTAGGCGACCACCTCGACCCGCCAGGATCGGGTCGATTGCGCGGACGGAGCCGAAAGGTACTTCGGGACAAGGACGAGGAGGATGGCACTCTCGACGCCCTGCGTCTGAGACCGTCGCAAGCCCTCGACCTCCTCGGCGATGTTCTCCCAAGCGCGCGCATTCGAGAGGTCGGGCCGAGCCGCCAGGGCGCGCAGGCTCGCCGCCTGCTGCTCGGACCAGGTCACGATGTCGTCGTCGCAGAGGCTCGGCTGGTCCATCGGCACCACCGTGGAACGGAGGCCTAATCCTGCGGGACGCCCGTCGTCAGCGCAAGGGCGTGGAGCACGCCCCCCATCCGCCCCTGGAGCGCGCCGTAGACCATCTGGTGTTGGGCGACGCGGGTCTTGCCCTTGAACGCCGCCGACAGCACCGTGGCGGCGTAGTGGTCGCCGTCGCCGGCGAGATCCTTGATCTCCACCTTGGCGTCGGGCAGGGCCTCGACGATCATCCGCTCGATCTCGCGCGCGTCCATCGGCATCGGTCGGTTCCTCGGGTCGGGGGTGTCAGGCGGCCGCCGGAAGGCTCGCCATGTAGGCCGGCAGCCAGCCTTCGTGGGCGTCGCGGAGCTCGGCGACCGATATGGTCTGCCCGCCCGGCAGGGTCAAACCGTCGCCCTCGACCACGCCGACCACCGACGCGTCGATGCCCTGCGCCGAGGCGGCGTAGAGGATGTCGGTCGCGGCCTCGGCCGGCACGGCGACGAGGTAGCGCGCCTGGTCCTCGCCGAAGAGGTAGGCGTGCGGCGGCATGCCCTCCGGCGCCTCGGGCAGCGTCGCGCCGAAGCTGCCCGCCATCGCCATCTCGGCCAACGCCACCGCGAGGCCGCCGTCGGAGAGGTCGTGCACGGTGTCGACCTGGCCCGAGGCGATGAGCCCGCGGACGAAGTCGCCGTTGCGGCGCTCGAGCGACAGGTCGACGGGCGGCGGCGCCCCCTCCTCGCGGCCCTCGATCACCGACAGGTAGATCGACTGCCCGAGCCACCCCTCGGCGGCGCCCACCAGCACCAGCACGTCGCCCTCGCGCTTCAGGGCGATGGTGGCGTGGCGCGCGACGTCGTCGAGCACGCCGACGCCGCCGATGGTCGGCGTGGGCAGGATGCCGACGCCGTTGGTCTCGTTGTAGAGCGAGACGTTGCCGGACACGACGGGGAAGTCGAGCGCCTTGCAGGCCTCGCCGATGCCCTGGAGGCAGCCGACGAGCTGGCCCATCACCTCGGGCTTCTCGGGGTTGCCGAAGTTCAGGTTGTCGGTGATCGCCAGCGGCCGCCCGCCGACGGCGGTGATGTTGCGCCACGCCTCGGCCACCGCCTGCCGGCCGCCCTCGACCGGGTCGGCCTCGCAATAGCGCGGCGTCACGTCGGCGGTGAGCGCCAGCCCGCGGGGACCGTCCTCGACGCGGACGATCGCGGCGTCGCCGCCGGGCTTCTGCACGGTGTTGCCGCCGATGAAGTGGTCGTACTGCTCGTAGACCCAGCGCTTCGAGCACAGCTCGGGCGAGCCGACGAGCCGCTTCAGCGCCTCGGTCAGGGAGGCCGGCGCCGCGACGTCCGCGGCCTGGATCTCGGGCAGGTGCGTGTTGGCGATGTGCGGCCGGTCGTAGAGCGGCGCCTCGTCGCCGAGCTCCTTGATCGGCAGGTCGGCGACGACGTCGCCGTGCCACTTCACCACGAAGCGCAGGGTGTCGGTGGTCTTGCCGATCACCGCGAAGTCGAGGCCCCACTTCACGAAGATCGCCTCGGCCTCGGCCTCCATGCCGGGCTTCAGAACCATGAGCATGCGCTCCTGGCTCTCCGACAGCATCATCTCGTAAGGGGTCATGCCGGCCTCGCGGGCGGGCACCTTCTCGATGTCGAGCTCGACGCCCAGATCCCCCTTGGCGCCCATCTCGACGGCCGAGCAGGTCAGGCCGGCAGCCCCCATGTCCTGGATCGCGATGACCGCGCCCGAGCGCATCAGCTCGAGGCAGGCCTCGAGCAGGAGCTTCTCGGCGAAGGGGTCGCCGACCTGCACGGTCGGGCGCTTCGACTCGGTCTCGGCGTCGAACTCGGCCGACGCCATGGTGGCGCCGTGGATGCCGTCGCGCCCGGTCTTCGAGCCGAGGTAGACGATCGGGTTCCCGACGCCCGAGGCCGCCGCGTAGAAGATCGCGTCGGCCTTGGCGAGGCCGACCGCCATGGCGTTGACCAGGATGTTGCCGTCGTAGCGCGGGTGGAAGCCGACCGCGCCGCCGACCGTCGGCACCCCGAAGGAGTTGCCGTAGCCGCCGATGCCGGCGACCACGCCCGAGACGAGGTGGCGGGTGCGGGGGTGGTCGGGCGAGCCGAAGCGCAGGGCGTTCAGGGCCGCGATCGGGCGCGCCCCCATGGTGAAGACGTCGCGCAGGATGCCGCCGACGCCGGTCGCCGCGCCCTGGTAGGGCTCGATGAAGCTCGGGTGGTTGTGGCTCTCCATCTTGAAGACGCAGGCGAGGCCGTCGCCGATGTCGATGACGCCGGCGTTCTCGCCCGGCCCCTGGATCACCCACGGCCCCGTCGTCGGCAATCCGCGCAGGTGCTTGCGCGACGACTTGTACGAGCAGTGCTCGTTCCACATCGCCGAGACGATGCCGAGCTCGGTCAGCGTCGGATCGCGCCCGATCAACCCGCGGAACCGTTGGTACTCGTCCGGCGTCAGGCCGTGCTGGCGGACGAGCTCGGGCGTGATCGGGACATCGTTGCGGAACATGCGGCGGTCTCGACGAAAATCCGGTCCCGATCGGAGATGGCGCCGTCGGCAAGGTCGGCGCCGGCTCGGGAGTCGCCACGGCTCTAGAGGGTAAGCGCCCGCCCTGGCAACATTCGATCACACATCCGCCCGGCCCGTCCCGGGGTCGGAGCGCTCAGGCGCGGACCGGCACGGCCGTCGCGCCGCCTTCGGACGGGCTCGCCGGCCGCGCCCCGCACCGGCGGTCGATCGCCGCGTGCACCGGCTCCGGCCCGGAGACCAGGGCGATGTAGTCGAACCCGTCCGTGTCCAGGCTCGACATCAAGAGCTGGAAGTGCATCTGGAACAGGTTGAATCGTCGGCCTCGGATGAGACGATGCTCGATCAGGTCCTCCAGCCGGACGTAGCGCGTGGCCGGGCGCCCGCGGTCGGGCGAAGGAACGTCGGAGGCGGTCAGCGGATCGCGCAGGTGGATCGACAGCCAGTCCCACGGCGCGCGCACGTCGAGCCAGCGGATCTGGTCGGCGGCGGCGAAGCGCGCGAGCGCCGCCCGGAACTTCACCGCGGGGCGGTCGAGGGCGATCCAGGGGATCACGCTGCCCAGCGTCACGAACGAGACCGGCGTGCCGCGGGTGCCGAAGGCGGGATCGGCCGAGAGGATCCGGTCGAGCACCTCGACCCCGAGGAAGCTCGACGAGGAATGGCCGATCACCACGACCTCGTCGGCGGTGCCCTCGGCGGCGGCGATGCGCGCGGCCATGGCGTCGAGGCGCTCGGGCATCCGGGCTTCGCGGCCGGCGGCGTGGTCGTGGGTGAAGGCGGTGTCGTCGACGAGGTGGGCGCAGTAGAACGGCTTGCCGCGGGTGATCGCCATGATCCCGGCCAGGATCGCGTAGGCCGCGACCGGTACCGCGAGCCACGACCACGGCCGCCAGTCGGCCGGCAGCGCCAGCGGCAGCAGCGCGGCGAGCCCGAGGCTCAACGCCACGAACACCAGGAACAGGTACTGGACGCCGAAGATCACCATGGCGAAGCTGCGCCCCTCGCGGCGCAGGCGCCGCTCGTAGCCCGAGCGCCTGAGCCGCCACAGCAGGGCCGGCACCGTGAGGAGGCGCCGCCAGTTGGGGCGCGGGAAGCGGGCACGCACGATGTCGTCCCAGCGCAGCAGGCCGTAGCGCGTGCGGGTGCCCCCCGATTCGACGGTCCAGTCGAGGCTGAGGCGGTCGGCGCTGCGCGACGGGTCGCTCACCGCGATGTCGAGCCCGCGGCGCGCGGCCGTCAGCCGGCTCTCGCGACGGAAGAGGCCCCAGTAGGTCTCGGGCTGGCGCGGATCGAAGCCGGGTAGGTAGAAGACCTGGCGCCTGACCACCTCTTGCGGATCGGCGGTGGGCGTGTCGCTGAATCGGGTGATGACGGAGCGTTCCGGCGCTGTTGCTGTCGAAGGATGCCGGCTCCCTACACGACGGCACGCCCCGGAGACGAGCGAAAAGACGCCGGCGTTATGACCCGCTGAGAAACTCGGGGGGCACCGCAAAGGGTGGCTTTCGGCCTGTCCGCTTCCGGGCGACGGATCGATCGAGGCGGACATCGCCATCCGCCCGCTCACGGTTGAGAGCGGAGAAGGCCGAGCCGCAGCGCGCGGGCGGCAGATTGTCCGCCGCCCCGCCTGCCTTGGCGTTCATCCCAGACTGTACAAAAGTCGAATGGCACCCAAGCGGTCATACGTATCCGATGGGGGTTGGCCGGACCGAGGAAGTTGACCGGGCTTGGGTCGGTCCGCGAAAGCCGCTGCTTCACCCGCAAACACCCGGCAGTGGGCCACGGCGATGCCGTAGGACGCCTTCTCGCGGTCAAGGTTCGCTTCCCGCGCTGAATTGCGTTTGCTCGACCACCACGGATGGCTGCGTCGGAGGAGCGCCCACGGCTCTCCGCACGTCTGGCGTGGGTCGCGAGAAGCTTGTCGAGCGAGCCTACAAGCTGAGACGTCGCCGATGCCGGCTCCGCCCGTCACGCCGCCGGGGGATGCGCCAGGAACTCGGCGATCGCGGCGACGAACCTTTCGCCGTAGGCCTCGCGCTTGCGCTCGCCGACGCCGTGGACGGTGCGCAGCGCGTAGAGATCCACCGGCTTGCCCTTGGCCATCTCGATCAGCGTCCGATCGGGAAACACCATGAAGGCGGCGATGTTGTCGGCGCGCGCGATGGTGGCGCGCAGGCCGCGCAGGTGCTGGAACAGGGCCTCGTCGGCCGGGCTCAGGTCGTCCGAGCCGGCGTCGCGCACGGCGCCCGCGCGGCGGCGCTCGCGCGGCTCGGCCGATTTCGGCTCCGGGTCGGGGCGGAGCTGCACCGGCTCGCGGCCGAACAGGATCGCCTCGCCCTTGTCGGTCATGGTGAGGCCGCCGTAGCCGTCGGTGTTCTCGGCCACCGCGCCGGCGGCGAAGAGCTGGCGCAGGATCGCGCGCCAGGCGGCGACCGGCTTGTCGGCGCCGACGCCAAAGGTCTTGAGCTGCTCGTGGCCGTTGCGGCGGATCGGCTCGCTCACCTTGCCGTGGACGACGTCGCAGACATAGGCCGCGCCGTAGCGCTGCCCGGTGCGCACGATCGCCGAGAGGATCTTCTGGGCCGGGACCGTGCCGTCGACGAGCGTGACGCCGCCGCGGCAGAGGTCGCACCGGCCGCAATGGCCGCTGGCCTCGTCGAAGTAGGCGAGCAGCGATTGCCGGCGGCAGGCCGCGCCTTCGCACAGCGCGATCATCGCCTCGAGCTTGCGCCGCTCGACGCGGCGGCGCTCGTCCGGCACCTCCTTCTCGTCGATCTGGCGGCGGCGCAGGGCCATGTCGTCGAGGCCGTAGAGAGTCAGCGTGTCGGCGGGCAGCCCGTCGCGGCCGGCGCGGCCGATCTCCTGGTAGTAGCCCTCGACGTTGCCCGGCATGTCGGCGTGGCAGACGAAGCGCACGTCGGGCTTGTTGATGCCCATGCCGAAGGCCACCGTCGCGGTCATCACGACGCCGTCCTCCTGCAGGAAGGTGTCCTGGTTGCGCATGCGCGTGCCCTGGTCGAGCCCGGCATGGTAGGGATACGCGTTGAAGCCGTCCTTCTTCAGGCTCTCGGCCAGCTGCTCGGTGCGCTTGCGCGACGAGCAGTAGATGATCCCGCTCTCGGAGCGGCGATGCTTCAGGAAGCGCTCGATCTGCCGGGTCGGGTTGTCCTTGGCGGCGAAGGTCAGGCCGATGTTCGGCCGGTCGAAGGAGTGGACGAAGGTCTTGAGGTCGCGCCCTTGGGGAAACAGGCGCTCGGCGATCTCGGCCCGCGTCGCCTTGTCGGCGGTCGCCGTCAGCGCCACGGTCTGGACGTCGCCGAGCGCCTCGCGGGCGCGGGACAGCGCACGATATTCGGGGCGGAAGTCGTGGCCCCATTGCGAGACGCAATGCGCCTCGTCGACCGCGAGCCGGCGGACGCCCGCGCCGCGCAGCGCGTCCATGCAGCCGTCCATCAGCAGGCGCTCGGGCGAGACGAAGAGCAGCCGCAGCTCGTTCGCGCGGATCATCCGCCAGGTCTCGCGCGAGATCGATTCGGCCACCGACGAGTTCAGGGTCGCTGCCGCGACGCCGAAGCCGCGCATCTGCTGCACTTGGTCGTGCATCAGCGCGATCAGCGGCGAGACCACGACGGTGAGCGAATCCTCCACTAGCGCCGGCAGCTGGTAAGTCATCGACTTGCCCGAGCCCGTCGGCATCACCGCGAACACGTCCGCGCCCGAGAGCACCGCCTCGATCACCTCGTCCTGGCCGGGTCGGAAATCGTCGTAGCCGAAGGTGGTCTTGAGGGCGCGCCGCGCATCGTCGAGTCGTGAGGTCATGCCTGTCCCAGGTGAAACCACGGCTTGCCGCCGGGGTGCGTATACACTAACAGCAGATTGTCTACACGGAGGCGCGCGATGCCGCTGAACATCCGAAGCGAGGAGGTGAACCGCCTCGCCGACAAACTGGCGGCCCTCGCCCGGGTCAGCAAGACCGAGGCGGTGAAGATCGCGCTGGCCAACGAACTGGAGCGGCGGGATCGCGCCCTACCGCTGGCCGAACGGTTGCGGCCCCTGCTCGATGAGATCGCCGCCGTACCGCGAACGGGTCTGGAGGCCGACAAGGCCTTCTACGACGGCCTGAACGACGAGTGATGTTCGTCGATGCCTCCGCCATGGTCGCGATCATGAGCGCAGAGCCGCCAGCGGCGGCGTTGATCCGGTGCCTCGACCAAGCCGAAGCACCGATCACCTCGGCGCTTGCCGTCTTCGAGACCGTCATGGCCCTCTCGCGAAAGTTGAGTCAGGACGTCGCGAACTCCGAATCGCAGATCGAACGGTTCCTCCTGGCCGCCGGCATCCGATTGGTGCCGATCGCCGCGGCGGAAAGCCACGAAGCCCTCGCCGCGCATGCACGCTACGGCAAGGGCCGCGGGCATCCGGCACAGCTCAATCTGGGCGACTGCTTCGCCTATGCCTGCGCCCAGGTCCACGACGTTCCCCTGCTCTTCGTCGGCGACGACTTTCCGCAGACCGACATTCGCTCGGCGATGGCTTGAGGGTCAGCGCGCGACGATGGCGACGGCGGCGCCGGCCATGACCGTTCCGGCCCCACGATTGATCGCGCGACGGGCGCGAGACGACGTGAAGACCCGTCGCGCGCGGGCCGCGGCGAGCACATAGGCCGCCAGCACCGCACTCAGCACGACGACGATCGTCGCCGCGATCTCCGCGATGCCCAGCGGCGTGAGATGATCGAGGTCGACGACAGTCGGCAGCAGGGCCAGGAAGAACAGGATCACCTTCGGGTTGCCCAAAGTGAGGGTCAGTCCGCCGAGAAACAGGCGAACGGCGCCGTGTCCGGCCATGGGCGCGGCTTCGACCGCGTCGGTGCGGGCGGTCCAGGCTCCCCAGGCAAGATACGCGAGACAGATCGCGCCGGCGTATTTCAGGACGACGAATCCGATCGCGAAGGTCTGCGCCACCATGGCAAGGCCCGCCACCGTCAGCGAGAACCCGACGAGATCGCCCGCGACGAACCCCGCCGCGAAGCCGATGATCCCCGGCGTCCCCCGCGCCAGCACCCGCGCCACGAGCGCGGCGATGCCCGGGCCGGGCGCGGCGACGGCGATGGCATAGACGGCGGCGAAGAAGGCGAGGCTGGACAGCGGCATCGTGGTCACGACGGTCGAGATCAGGGCCGCGCGATGCGCCCGTCGGCGATGCCGATCACATCGGCCCGCCCGCCGAGCTCGGCGAACATCGCCGCGTCGGCCCCGGTCATGAACACCTGCCCCGGCAACGCGTCGAGCGCCGCGAACAGGCCGGCGCGGCGGCGGGGGTCGAGGTGGGCGGCGACCTCGTCGAGGAGGATCAGCGGCGCGATCCCGCTCATCGCCCGCACCAGCTTGGCATGGGCGAGCACGAGGCCGATCAGCAGCGCCTTCTGCTCGCCGGTCGAGGCGGTGGCGGCCGGCACGTCCTTCGGGCCGTGGCGGACCACGAGATCGCTGGTCTGGGGGCCCGACAGCGTGCGCCCGGCGGCGCGGTCGCGCGGGCGGCCCCGGGC
>NZ_VRVH01000108.1:0-13817 GCF_008040095.1 Methylobacterium sp. WL6
GCGGCTCGGCCGACCTCGCCCAGGCCGCCGTGGCGCAGGCGGACGACACCGTCCGGCTCGTCGACGCCCTCAGCCGGGCGGCCGGGCGGATCGGCGACGTCGTCGGCCTCATCGCCGACATCGCCGGCCAGACCAACCTGCTGGCGCTCAACGCCACCATCGAGGCGGCGCGCGCCGGCGAGGCCGGCCGCGGCTTCGCGGTGGTGGCCTCCGAGGTCAAGGCGCTCGCCGCCCAGACCGGCCGGGCGACGGAGGAGATCGCGGGCCAGGTCACGCAGATCCAGGGCGCGACCGGCCAGGCGGTGGAGGCGATCGCCGCGATCACCCGCCGCATCCGCGACATCGACGCGATGGCGACGACGATCGCGGCGGCGGTGGAGGAGCAGGGCGCGGCGACCCGGGAGATCGTGCGCAACGTCGGCCAGGCGGCGACGGGGACCGGCGCGGTGACGAGCACCATCGCCGGCGTGGCGAGCGCGGCCGAGGAGACCGGCGCCGCCGCCGCCCAGGTCCTGACCTCGGCCGGCGCGCTGTCGCGCCAATCCGGGCACCTGGGCGCGGAGGTCGACCGCTTCCTCGCCACGGTGCGCGCCGCCTGACGGCGTCGGCCTTGCGCGACGGGCTGGCTACTCGTCCGGGTGCACCGCCGGCGACAGGTCGATCGGCAGGCGCGGGCCCTTCAGCTCGGCGTCGCTCGGCAGCGCGCGCGCGTCCCAGCCGCCGCCGAGCGCCCGGATCAGGCCGACGGCGGTGGTGAAGCGGGCGAGCCGCACCTGCAGCGCCGCGACCTCGTTGTTGAGCTGCAGCGCCTGGGCGGTGACGACGGTGGTGAAGTTCTGGGTGCCGGCGCGGTACTCGTTCAGGGTGATCTCGACGGCGCGGCGGGCCAGCGTCACGGCCTCGTCCTGCGCCACCTGCTGGCGGGCGAGGATGCGCACGCCGACGAGGCCGTTCTCCACGTCGGCGAAGGCGGCGAGCACGGTCTGGCGGTAGTTCGCCACCGCCGCGTCGTAGGCCGCCCGCGCGGCGGTGATCGCGGCCGAGCGCGCGCCGCCGTCGAACAGCACCTCGCTGCCGGCCGCCGATACCGCCCAGACCTGGTTGGCCGCCGAGAGCAGGCCGTTGCTGGTGAGCCCCGAGATCCCGCCCGAGGCCGAGAGCGTCACGGTCGGATAGAGCGCGGCCACCGCGACGCCGATCTGCTCGCTCTGCGCCTGGACGGTGCGCTCGGCCTGGGCCACGTCCGGGCGGCGCTCGAGCAGGGCGGCGGGGATGCCGACCGGCACCGCGGGCGGCACCAGCGCCAGCGGCGCCACCGGCAGCGACAGCTCCGAGGGCGGGCGGCCGACGAGCGTGGCGATCGCGTTCTCGAACTGGGCGCGGGTGAGGGTCGCGGCGATCGCCGAGGCCTGGGTGGTCTGCACCTGCGTCTGCGCGGTGATCACGTCCGAGCGCGCGGCGACGCCGGCATTGTACTGGTTCTCGGTGATCGCCACCGTGCGCTTGAAGTTCTCGACGTTGGCGTTGAGCACCCGCACCAGCGAATCGGCGTAGCGCAGCGACAGGTAGTTGTTGGCCACCTCGGCCTGGATGGTCAGGCGCGTCAGCGCCAGCGTCGCGGCGTCGGCCTGGGCCAGGGCCGCCTCGGTCTCGATGGTCCGGCGGATGCGGCCGAACAGGTCGAGCTCCCAGCTCGCCTGCCCCTGGATCGACACGGAGGTGCGCTCGGAGCCCAGCGTGCGCGAGCGGGTGATGCTCGGGGCGCCGATGACCGTCGGGTAGAGCGCGGCCTGGGCCGACTCGACGATCGCCCGCGCCTGCCGGTAGTTCGCCACGGATTGGCGCAGGCTCTGGTTGTCGACGTCGACGAGGCGGATCAGCCGGTCGAGCGCCGGGTCCTTGAACACCCGCCACCAGTCGCCGCGCTCGGCCGCGTCGTTGGGGAGGCCGGGGCGCCAGTTCTTCCGCGACGCGACGAAGGCGACCGAATCCTCGCGGGCGCCGCCCTGCTTGAACGCCAGCGGCGTCTCGACGGACGGGCGCGCGTAGTCTGGGCCGACGACGCAGGCCGACAGGGCGGTGGTGAGGGCGACGAGACCGCCCGTCCTCAGGACATGGCGCCAAGCTGGGTGCGCATCCCCTCCCCCCGCACGCGGGGAGAGGGCCGCATGCACCGCGTCGTGCATGCGGCGAGCGGAAGCGAAGGTGAGGGGGCCGGGCAGGACGAGGCGCATCCGGATACGCCCCCTCACCGTCGGCTGCCGCCTCGCCGCGCCGACGACGAGGTCGTCGCGGCCCTCTCCCCGCGCGCGGGGAGAGGGGGGTGCGCCGACCCCGTCCTGCATCGATCGAAACCGCATCATTCCCCCGCCGGCAGGGCCGCTGCGCCGCCGCGGCGGCGGGCGTTCACCCGGTGCCGGAGGCGGTCGAGGCAGAGGTAGACGACGGGGGTGGTGTACAGGGTCAGGATCTGGCTCACGATCAGGCCGCCGGCGATGGCGATGCCGAGCGGGCGGCGGAGCTCGGAGCCCTCGCCGCCGCCGAAGATCAGCGGCGCCGCGCCGAGCAGCGCCGCCAGCGTTGTCATCATGATCGGCCGGAAGCGCAAGAGGCAGGCCTCGAAGATCGCGTCGCGGGGGCTGGCGCCGCGCGTCCGCTCCGCGTCGAGGGCGAAGTCGATCATCATGATGGCGTTCTTCTTGACGATGCCGATCAGCAGGAACACCGCGATCAGCGCGACGATCGTGAACTCGGTGCCGGTCACCAGCAGCGCCAGCAGCGCGCCGATGCCCGCCGACGGCAGCGTCGAGAGGATCGTGACCGGGTGCACGAAGCTCTCGTACAGGATCCCGAGGATGGCGTAGACGGCCAGGATCGCGGCCAGGATCAGCAGCGGCTGGCGCGAGGCCGAGGCGACGTAGTTCTTGGCCGCGCCCGCATACTCGCCGTGGATGGTGGCCGGCAGGCGCAGCTCCGCCATCGCCTTGTCGATCGCGACGGTGGCGTCCGACAGGCTCTTGCCGGGGCTGAGGTTGAACGAGATCGTGGTCGCCACGAACAGGCCCTGGTGGCTCACCTGCACCGGGGCGTTGCCGGTCTCGACCCGGGTGAAGGCCGAGAGCGGCACCATGGTCTCGACCGCGGACGAGACCGGCGCGCTCGAGGAGGCGCTGCCCTTCGAGGCGGCGATGGCGTTGGCGGCCGCGTTCCGGGCCGAATCCGACGCGACCGCGGCGGCGTTGGTGCTGGCGTCGGCCGCGGCGGTGGTCGAGGGGACGGCGCCGGCGGGCGCCGCCGCCACCGTGCCGGCGACCGCGTTGGTGGTGGCCGAGCCGCGCGCCTTGCCGCCGGAGGTCGAGACGTAGAGCTGCTTGAGGGTCTCGGGGTTCTCCAGGTAGCGCGGCGCGATCTCCATCACGACGTGGTACTGGTTGAGCGGGTTGTAGATCGTCGAGACCTGGCGCTGGCCGAAGGCGTCGTAGAGGGTGTTGTCGATCTTGTCGGGCGTGATGCCGTAGCGGAAGGCGGTGGCGCGATCGATCACCAGCCGGCTCTCCAGCCCGCCCTCCTGCTGGTCGGAGGTGACGTCGGCGAAGGTCGGGTCCTTCTGCAGCGCCTGCACCAGCTTCGGCGCCGCCGCGTAGAGCTCGGCCGCGGTGTCGCCCTGCAGGGTGTACTGGTACTGGGCGAAGCTCTGGCGCCCGCCCATCTGCAGGTCCTGGCGCGGGAAGACGTAGAGCCGGGCGCCGGCCACCTGCGAGAGCTTGGGCCGCAGCCGGTTCGACACCTCGCCGATCGAGGCGCGCTCGCCCACCGGCTTGAGCCCGACGAAGACGTTGGCCGAGTTGGTGCCGCGCCCGCCGGTGAAGCCGACGACGCTGTCCACCGCCGGGTCGGCCTGCACGATCGCGGCGGCCTCCTTGAGCTTCTTCTCCATCGACTGGAACGAGATGCGCTGGTCGGCCTGGATGCCGCCCATCATCTGGCCGGTGTCCTGCTCGGGGAAGAAGCCCTTCGGCACGATGACGTAGAGGTAGACGTTGAGCCCGACCGTCGCGGCGAGCACCAGCAGCACGAGGCGCGGGTGCCCGAGCGCGACGCGCAGGGTGCGCTCGTAGGCGTTCAGCGTGCCGGTGAAGGCGCCCTCCAGCCCGCGGATCAGGATGTTGGGGCGCCTGCCCGCGCCGTGCGCCTCGGGGCGCAGGAAGCGCGCGCACATCATCGGCGTGGTGGTGAGCGAGAGCACGAGCGAGATCAGGATCGCCAGCGACAGGGTCACGGCGAATTCCTGGAAGATCCGCCCGATCAGGCCGCCCATCAGCAGGATCGGCAGGAACACCGCGATCAGCGACAGGCTCATCGAGATCACGGTGAAGCCGACCTCGCGGGCGCCGACCAGGGCCGCCTCGATGCGGGACTTGCCCATCTCGATGTGGCGCTGGACGTTCTCGAGCACGACGATGGCGTCGTCCACGACGAAGCCGGTGCCGATGATCAGCGCCATCAGCGACAGGATGTTGAGCGAGTAGCCGAGCAGGTACATCACCGAGAAGGTGCCGACGATCGAGATTGGCACCGCCACCGCCGGGATCAGTGTGGCGCGCCCCGAGCGCAGGAACGCGAACACCACGAGGATGACGAGGCCGACCGCGATCAGCAGCGTCTCCTCGGTGGCGGCCAGCGACGCCCGGATCGTCGCGCTGCGGTCGCCGGTGAGCTTCACGTCGATGCCGCCGGGCAGCGCCGAGACGATCTGCGGCAGCGCCGCCTTCACCCCGTTGATCGTGTCGACGACGTTCGAGCCCGGCTGCTTGTAGACGAACAGCAGCACGCCCTGCTTGCCGTTGACCACGCCGAGGTTGCGCCGGTCCTCGACCGAGTCGATCACCTCGCCGACGTCGGTGAGCTTCACCGCCGCGCCGTTGCGGTAGGCGACGACGAGGTCGCGGTAATCCTCCGCCTTGCGGCCCTGGTCGTTGGCGTAGAGCTGGAAGCGCCGGTCGCCCGCCTCGATCGCGCCCTTGGGCGAGTTGGCGTTGGCCGACGCCAGCCCCGCGCGGATGCCCTCCAGGCCGATGCCGTAGTGGAACAGGGCGGTCGGATCGAGCTCGACGCGCACCGCCGGCAGCGACGAGCCGCCGATGTCGACGTTGCCGACGCCGGGCAGCTGCGACAGCTTCTGCTGCACCACCGTGGCGCCGGCATCGTAGAGCTGGCCGGGGGTCAGGGTGTCCGAGGTCATGCCGAGGATGACGATCGGCGAGTCGGCCGGGTTGAACTTGCGGTAGGTCGGGTTCTGGCGCAGCGCGGTGGGCAGGTCGGCCCGCGCGGCGTTGATCGCCGCCTGCACGTCGCGCGCGGCCCCGTCGATGTCGCGGCTGAGGCCGAACAGCAGCACGATCCGCACGGTGCCGGTGGAGCTCGTCGAGGACATCTCGTTGACGTCGGCGATGCTGCCGAGCCGCCGCTCCAGCGGCGCCGCCACCGTCACCGCCATGGTCTCGGGGCTGGCCCCCGGCATCTGCGCCTGGACCAGGATGACCGGAAAATCCACCTGCGGCAGCGGCGCCACCGGCAGCTTCAGGAACGCGAAGAGGCCGGCGAGCAGCACGCCGACGGTCAGCAGCGTCGTCGCCACCGGGCGCCGGATGAAGGGCTCGGAGATGTTCATGGGCGAAAGCCCATAGGCGTCACGGCGCTGTTCCCCTCTCCCCGCACGCGGGGAGAGGCCCGGCTGCACCCCGTCGTGCAGCCGGGAAGCGCAGGCGAAGCCGCAGCGAGGGTGAGGGGTCGCGAACGGCGGAGGCTCCTCCGCCGAAGCCCCCTCACACTCGGCTGCCGCCTCGCCGCGACGACGACGAGGTCGTCGCGGCCCTCTCCCCGCAGGCGGGGCGAGGGGCTGCGAGGCGCTGTCGCGATCTTCCTCACGGCAGCGCCTCGCCCGCCGGGAGGTCCGGCTCGGGTTCGCGGCGGCCGGTGATGCGGCGCTCGAGGCGGTCGAAGAACAGGTAGATCACCGGGGTCGTGAACAGCGTCAGCACCTGGGAGACGATGAGGCCGCCGGCGATGACGATGCCGAGCGGCTGGCGCAGCTCCGAGCCGACGCCGGTGCCGACGATCAGCGGGACCGCGGCGAATAACGCGGCCAGGGTCGTCATCAGGATCGGGCGGAAGCGCAGCAGGCAGGCCTCGTAGATTGCGTCGCGCGGGGACATCCCCTCCTCGCGCTCGGCCTGGAGCGCGAAGTCGATCATCATGATCGCGTTCTTCTTCACGATGCCGATCAGCAGCACGATGCCGATGATCGCGATGATGTCGAGCGAGAGCCCGAACAGCATCAATCCGAGCAGCGCGCCGATTCCCGCGGACGGGAGCGTCGACAGGATGGTGATCGGGTGGATGAAGCTCTCGTAGAGGACGCCCAGCACGATGTAGACGGTGACGATCGCCGCCAGCACCAGGAACAGCTCGTTCGAGAGCGCCGACTGGAAGGCGAAGACCGACCCCTGCGGCACCACGCGGAAGCTCGGCGGCAGGTCGATGCTTTTCCGCGCCTCCTCCACCGCGTCCACCGCCTGGCCGAGCGCGGCGCCCGGCGCGAGGTTGAACGACACGGTGGTGGCCGGGAACTGGCCGAGATGCGAGATCAGCAGCGGCGCCCGGCGCTCGTCGATCCGCGCCACCGCCGAGAGCGGCACCTGCCCGCTCGATGCGGTGGAGGAGGGCAGGTAGATCGCGTCGAGGCTGGCGATGGTCCTGTGCAGGTCGGGGTCGGCCTCGAGGATCACCCGGTACTGGTTCGACTGGGTGAAGATCGTCGAGATGATGCGCTGGCCGAACGCGTCGTAGAGCGCGTTGTCGATCGTCGCCGGCGTGATGCCGTAGCGCCCGGCCGTCGGCCGGTCGATCGTGACGTAGGCGGCCAGGCCCTGGCCCTGGTGGTCGCTGGCGACGTCGGCCACCACCGGCGACCGCGACAGCGCGTCGGTGAAGCGCGGCACCCAGGTCTCGAAATCCTCGAGGTTCGGCGTCTCCAGGATCACCTGGTACTGCGTCGCCGACACCGCGGTGTCGATCGTCAGGTCCTGCACCGGCTGCATGTAGAGGCGCAGGCCCGCGACGTCGGCGGTGGCCGCCTGGATGCGGCGGATGATGGCGCCGGCCCGCTCGGCCCGCTCGGCCTGGGGCTTCAGGTTGATCAGGAACCTCCCTGAGTTCAGCGTCACGTTCTGGCCGTCGACGCCGATGAACGAGGACAGGTTGGCGACGTCCGGGTCCTTGAGGATGATCGCGGCGATGCGCTGCTGGCGCTCGGCCATCGCGGCGTAGGACAGGGTCTGGTCGCCCTGCGTGATCCCCTGGATCACGCCGGTGTCCTGCACCGGGAAGAACCCCTTCGGGATCGTCACGAACAGGGTCGCGGTGAGCGCGATGGTGGCGAGCGTGACCAGCAGCGTCAGGCCCTGGTGGTCGAGCACCACCCGCAGCGCCCGGCCGTAGGCCGCGATGGTGCCCTCGGTGGCGCGCCGGCCCATCCGCCCGAGCACGCCCTCGCGGCGGCGGGTCTCGGCAAGGGACGCGGGAGATTGGGGCACGTGCTTGAGCAGGCGCGCGCACAGCATCGGCACCAGCGTCAGCGAGACCACCGCCGAGATGATGATCGTGGCCGCCAGCGTGATCGCGAACTCGTGGAACAGGCGCCCGACCACGTCGCCCATGAACAGCAGCGGGATCAGCACCGCGATCAGCGAGACGGTGAGCGAGATGATGGTGAAGCCGATCTCGCGGCTGCCCTTGAGCGCGGCCTCGAGCGGGGAATCGCCGTCCTCGACGTGGCGGGCGATGTTCTCGATCACCACGATCGCGTCGTCGACGACGAAGCCGGTGGCGATGGTCAGCGCCATCAGCGACAGGTTGTCGAGGGAGAAGCCGTAGAGGTCCATCACCGAGAGCGCGCCGATCAGCGACAGCGGCACCGACAGGCTCGGGATCAGCGTGGCGGAGACGCTGCGCAGGAACAGGAAGATCACCAGCACGACGAGCGCGATGGCGAGCCCGAGCTCGAACTGCACGTCCTCGACCGAGGCGCGGATCGTCACCGTGCGGTCGGTGAGCAGGCTCACCTGGATCGCGCCCGGCAGCGTGCCCTGGAGCTGCGGCAGCAGCGCCTTGATCTTGTCGACGGTGGCGATGACGTTGGCGCCGGGCTGGCGCTGGATGTTGAGGATGATCGCCGGCGTCTCGTCGGCCCAGGCGCCGAGCTTGGTGTTCTCCGGCCCCTGCGCCACGTCGGCCACGTCCGACATCTTCACCGGGGCGCCGTTCTTGTAGGCGATGATCGCGTCGTCGTAGGCCTTCGGGTCCTGGATCTGGTCGTTGGCGTTGATCGCGTAGCTCTGCTTCGGGCCGTCGATGGTGCCCTTCGGCGTGTTGACGTTGAGGTTGGAGATCGTGGTGCGCAGGTCGTCGATGTTCAGCCCGTAGGCGGCGAGCGCCCGGGCGTTGAACCGCACCCGCACCGCCGGCCGCTGGCCGCCGGAGATGCTGACGAGGCCGACGCCGGCCACCTGGGAGATCTTCTGGGCGAGCCGCGTCTCGGCGAGATCCCGCACCTGCGTCAGCGGCAGGGTCTTGGAGGTGAGCGCGAGCGTGATCACCGGCGCGTCGGCCGGGTTGACCTTGGCGTAGATCGGCGGCGCCGGCAGGTCGGACGGCAGCAGGTTGCCGGCGGCGTTGATCGCCGCCTGGACCTGCTGCTCGGCGATGTCGAGCGGCAGGTCGAGGTTGAACTGCAAGGTCACGACCGAGGCGCCGGCCGAGGATTGCGAGGTCATCTGGTTGAGGTTGGCGAGCTGCCCGAACTGCCGCTCCAGCGGCGCGGTCACGGCCGAGGTCATCACCTCCGGGCTGGCGCCGGGATAGAACGTCTGCACCTGGATCGTCGGGTAGTCGACCGAGGGCAGCGCCGAGACCGGCAGGTTCAGGTACGACACCCCGCCGACGATCAGGATCGCCAGCATCAGGAGCGTGGTCGCGACCGGGCGCAGGATGAAGAGGCGGGACGGGTTCATGCCGGGGGCCCGCTCGCGGACAGGCGGAGGCGATCACCGCGGCGATCCGTGCGCATCCCCTCGCCCCGCACGCGGGGAGAGGGCTGCGACGACCTCGTCGTCGTCGCAGCGAGGCGGCAGCCGACGGTGAGGGGGCTTCGCCGGAAGAGGCTCGTCCGGATCCGCCCCCTCACCGCCGCTTCGGCTGCGCCTTCGCGTCCCGCACGGACGACGAGGTCCGTGCGGGCCTCTCCCCGCGTGCGGGGAGAGGGGAAGCGCGCCGTCTGGATCGCGTCGCTCACGGCTGCTGCCGCCGGCGGCCGCGCTTCTGTCCGGCCTCTTGGGCGCCGCCGGCGTCGGCGGCGGGGGTGACCTTCTGGCCGTCGACGCCCTCCGTGATCCGCACCGGGGCGCCGTCGCGCAGGCGGTCGGTGCCGTCGGTGACGACGCGGTCGCCGGCCTGGAGGCCGGAGAGCACCACCGTCCGCGTGCCGTCGGTCTCGCCGGTCTTGATCGGGCGGACCGAGACCTTCGCGTCGCCGTCCATCAGGTAGACGTAGGTGCCGGGCGTGCCCTGCAGGATCGCGCCGTTGGGGACCAGCGCCGCGTTCGCCACCGTGTCGACGGTGAGCTTGGCGTTGACGAACTGGTTCGGGAACAGCTCCTCGTCCTTGTTGTCGAACAGGGCGCGCAGCTTCACCGTGCCGGTGGTGACGTCGATCTGGTTGTCGACCGTGTCGAGGGTGCCGGTGGCGATCTCGTGGGCGTCGCCCCGGTCGTAGGCGCGGACCGCGAGCTTGGCGCCGGCGCGCACCCGGCGCATCACCCGGGAGACGTCGTCCTCGGGCAGGGTGAACACCACCGAGATCGGATGGAGCTGGGTGACGACGACGATGTTGGTCGAGGCCGCGGTGATGTAGTTGCCCTGGTCGACCTGGCGCAGGCCGACCCGGCCCTCCACCGGCGAGATGATGCGCGCGTAGGCGATGTTCAGCCGCTGCTGGTCGACGAGGGCCTGGTCGGAGGCGACCGTGCCCTCGTTCTGCTTCACCAGCGCGCCCTGGGTGTCGACGTTCTGCTTCGAGATCGAATCCTGCTGGGCGAGGCGCTGGAAGCGGGCCAGGTCCAGCTTCGAGTTCTGCAGCAGCGCCTGGTCGCGGGCGAGCTGGCCCTGGTACTGGGCGAGCAGCGCCTCGTAGGGCCGCGCGTCGATCTGGGCGAGGTAGTCGCCCTTCTTCACGGTCTGGCCCTCGCGGAACCCGATGTCGGTGAGGTAGCCGCTGATCTGCGATTTCACGGTGACGGTGGCCAGCGGCGTGACGGTGCCGAGCCCCTGGAGCACCACCGGGATGTCGCCGGTGACGATCTGCGCGATGCCGACCGCCTGGGGCACGTCCATGCCGCCGCGCTTGCCGCCGCCGCGGCCGCCCTTGCCCTGGGTCTCACCGGGGCCGCCCGCGACCTGCGTGCGCCCGTCGTACCAGCGGTGGGCCACCGCGCCGGCCGCCAGCAGCGCCAGGAGCAGCAGCATCCAGCGGAAGGGGCGGAACCGGCGCGTCTTGCCGGGCGACGCGACCGGGTCCGGCTGGAACGCGCGCGCCGTGTCCGTGCGGATGGGTGAGCTCTCGTTCATGACTGATTAGACCACGTTCCGGACGCCGCCGCGCCCGTGTCGCGCCCTATCCTCTCGCTGTTTTCGTCCGCGGGCCGACCGTTCGTCGGCCCGGGGAGCGAATCCGACACCCTGGTCCCGGCCGCCTGTACGGCATCCGAACGGACCGTGCCCTGCGGCACCCGCGCCGGGCGCAGCTCGGGTCCGGGTGCGCCCGCTCGGCATCCCTGCGCCGCAGCCATCGCCCGTCAATGCGTCGTCAGTACGGCACCGATGTTTCGGTGCTGTTGCTGGCCCGTCAGAGCCGCTCCAGCGCGCGGTAGTACCGCACCACGTCGCGGTAGGATTCGTCGACCGGCGCCACCGGGACCGCGCGCCGCAGGCCGAGGCCGAGGGCGCCGACGGCGAAGGCGAGCGCGAGGGCGCGGCGGGGGGACATGGCGGGCTCCGGCGATCCGTGACGGCAGGCGGACGAGGCCATAACGCGAAAAGGCCCGCCAACGAATTGGCGGGCCTCGCGACGACCGGTCCGGCGCCAGGTCAGGAACGGAACGAGGGGGCGGAGTTCCGCGCCCACCGGCGCCGCACCGGCCGTGTTCCCGAAAGCTATCTCACGGCTGATGAATGTCAACATTCGTCAGCCGTGAGGCCTGGCAGCAATCGCCGGTGGCGTGCGCTCCCGCACGTTTCGCGCGGGATCGGCGCCATGGTATCACCCCGCCGATGTCCGCCTTCCGCCCCGCATGAACCCGGTCCTCTCCGGCCTCCCGACCACGGTGTTCGAGACGATGTCGCGGCTCGCCCGCGAGCACGGGGCGATCAATCTCGGGCAGGGGTTCCCCGACGACCCGGGCCCCGCCGACATGCGCGCCCATGGCGCGCGGGCGCTCGTCGAGGGCTCGAACCAGTACCCGCCGATGATGGGGCTGCCGTCCCTGCGCGCGGCGGTGGCGGCGCATTACGCCCGGCACCAGGGGCTCGCCCTCGATCCCGAGACCGAGGTGATGGTGACCTCGGGCGCGACGGAGGCGCTCGCCGGCGCGCTGCTGGCGCTGATCGAGCCGGGCGACGAGGTCGTGCTGTTCGCGCCGATGTACGACGCCTACCTGCCGCTGGTGCTGCGCGCCGGCGGCGTGCCGCGGATCGTGACCCTGACGCCGCCCGCCTTCGGCCTCGACGAGGCCGCGCTCGCCGCCGCCTTCTCGCCGCGCACCAAGGTGGTGCTGCTGAACGACCCGCTGAACCCGAGCGCGACCCGGCTCGGCGCCGACGACCTCGCGCGGCTGGCCGCGTTCTGCCGCCGCCACGACGCGATCGCGCTGTGCGACGAGGTCTGGGAGCACGTGGTGTTCGACGGCGCCCGCCACGTCCCGCTGATGAGCCTGCCCGGCATGCGGGCGCGCACGGTGAAGATCGGCTCGGCCGGCAAGATCTCCTCGCTCACCGGCTGGAAGGTCGGGTTCGTGATGGCCGACGCGGCGCTGATGCGGACGCTCGCCAAGGCGCACCAGTTCCTCACCTTCACCACGCCGCCGAACCTGCAGGAGGCGGTGGCCTACGGGCTGGCGAAGGACGATGCCTACTTCACCGGGATGCGCGCCGGCTACGCCCGCTCGCGCGACCGGCTCGCCGGCGGCCTCGCCGATCTCGGCTTCACGGTGCTGCCGGCGCAGGCGACGTGGTTCCTCAACCTCGACATCGCCGATCTCGGCCACGCCGACGACGTCGCCTTCTGCGAGGCGCTGGTGCGCGAGCATCGCGTCGCGGCGATTCCCGTGAGCGCGTTCTACCCGGACCGGGCCGTGCGCACGCTCGTGCGGCTCTGCTTCGCCAAGGCCGACGCGACGCTGGACGCGGCGCTGGACCGGCTCTCGGGCGTGCGGCGGGCGGCATCGTGAGCGGGTTTCGGCTTTGGGATGAAACGCCCATCCCCTCTCCCCGCAAGTGGGGAGAGGCCCGGCCGCACCCCGTCGTGCGGCCGGGAAGCGCAGCCGAAGCGGCGGTGAGGGGGCGGTGCCGTGGGAGGCTCGCCGGTCGAAGCCCCCTCACCGTCGGCTGCCGCCTCGCCGCGACGACGACGGGGTCGTCGCGGCCCTCTCCCCGCAGGCGGGGCGAGGAGATGCGCGGGTCCCGGGCGCGCGTTCCGATGCGGCGGGAGCTCCTGTGGCCGGGGGCCTTGCTCCAGGGGCCATTGCTCCAGGCGCCATCACTCCAGGGGCCATGCGTCCGTCCGCCGAGCGCCGACGACGCCCCCCGCCTTGCCGGGGCAGCCCCGCGGCGCCACATCCCGGGCCATGGCCACCCCCGCTCACCGGTTTCCGCCGATGGATCCCTCGCAGACCTTCTCCCAAAGCTGGCGCGCGGGCACGACGCTGCGCATCGGCGACCAGAGCCGGGAGGCGACGCTCGCCCGGCTCGAGGCGCTGGCGCACCTGCTCGATTCCGCCTTCCTGATCCCCGGCCTCAACCGGCGGGTCGGGCTCGAGGCGGTGATCGGCCTCGTGCCGATCGTCGGCGACATCGCCGGCATGGTGATCTCGTCCTACATCGTCGCGGAGGCGCGCCGCCTCGGGGCGCCGCGCTGGCTGATCGCGCGGATGGCCTTGAACGTCGCCTTCGACGGCGCGATCGGCATCGTGCCCCTGGCCGGCGACCTGTTCGACGCCGCCTTCAAGGCCAACCGCCGCAACGTCCGCCTGCTGCGCCGCTGGATGGAACGCAGCGGCGGGCTGCGCCCCAACGAGATCGACGGCACCGCCGTGCGGATCGACGGCTGAGGGTTCCCAGGGCACGCGGTTCCCGTCCCCTCCCCCCTCTACGGGGGAGGGCGGGCCTCGCGTCAGCGCGGGTCGGGAGAGGGGAGCGACCTCTCCGGATGCGGCGCTCCCCTCTCCCTCCCTGCACCGCAGGGTCCCCTGCCCCGCACCCCAGTCGGGCTTGCCCGACTGGGGCACACGGGGTGCGGATCTCGGGCAAGCCCGAGATCCGTCGGGGGGAGGGAAATCGCGCGCACCCTACGACCCACTTCGTGCCCCACTTGCGGAGCAGCCCGCGATGAACGAGATCGCCCGGCCCCCCGAGGGCGACGCCGTGCCCGCGCCGATGCCCGGGGCGCAGCCGATCGTGCTGCGGCCGAGCGAGGGCCTGCCCGAGGC
>NZ_VRVH01000109.1:0-13803 GCF_008040095.1 Methylobacterium sp. WL6
GGGAGGGTGGGCCTCGCGTCAGCGAGGGTCGGGAGAGGGGAGCGACCTCTCCGGACAACGCGCTCCCCTCTCCCGACCCGCTGCGCGAGCCACCCTCCCCCGCTCAGGGGGGAGGGAAAGACTGCGTCGAGTTCGGAGGAGAGGACGCCATGACCCCGATCCGCGATTGCCCCGCGCCCGATCCGCATCCCGCCGGCCCGACGCGCTACGCGGTGCCGGCGGGGGCGGTCGACAGCCATGCCCACGTGATCGGCCGGCCGCCGGCCCATCCGTTCGTGGCGAATCGCAGCTACACCCCGCCGGCGGCGCCGGCGCAGGCCTACCTGGCGATGCTCGACGCCACCGGCATGGCCCACGGCGTGCTGGTCCAGGTCAGCGTCCACGGCACCGACAACCGGCTGCTGCTGGAGACGCTGGCCGCGAACGCCGAGCGCCTGCGCGGCATCGCCGTGATCCCCCTCGGGCTGCCCGAGGGCGAGCTCCGCGCGATGAAGGACGCCGGCATCGTCGGCCTGCGCCTCAACGTGCTCTACGGCGGCGGCATCGATTTCGCGGCGGTCGAGGCCTACGGCGCGCTCGCCCGCGAGATGGGCTGGCACCTGCAATTCCTGATCGACGCCCGCAGCCTGCCGCCGCTCGCCGCGCGGCTGTCGCGGCTGCCGGTGCCGTTCGTCGTCGACCACATGGGCCACATGCCGACCGCGGCGGGCCTTTCGGACCCGGGCTTTTCCACCCTCGTGGCGCTGGTGCGCGACGGCGCCTGGGTGAAGCTCTCGGGCGCGTTCCGCACCTCGGTGGCGGGCGCGCCCTACGCCGACACCATCCCCTTCGCCCGGGCGCTGAACGACGCCGCACCCGAGCGCTGCCTGTGGGGCTCCGACTGGCCGCACGTCGCCGCCTGGGACGGGCCGCCGAAGCTCGCGACGCTCCTCGACCTCGTGGCCGACTGGGTGCCGGACGAGGCCAGGCGCCGAAGGCTCTTCGTCGAGAACCCGCGCGCGCTCTACGGCTTCGGCTAGGCCTGGGCTTCGGCTAGGCCTGGGGCTTCAGGTAGCTCCGACCGTCGAGATAGGCCTTGCGCCAGCGCTGGATCGCGACCCGCTCGAACAGGCCGGCCTTCGCGAACGGGTCCTCGGCGATGAAGCGCTCGGCCTCCGCCCGCGTCTCCACGTCGACGAGGTAGAGGCCGCCGCCCGCATCCGACCCGTCGTCGGACAGTTTCGCGCCGCAGGCGAGCAGCCGCGCGGCCTGGACCTCCAGGAAGGCGAGGTGCTCGGCCCTCGCCGCGCGGCGCAGGTGCTCGTGACCGGGCTTGTCGAAGGTCTCGATGATGAACGGCATGGCGGCTCCGGGGGCGGGCTGCGGATGGCGGCGATCATTTGTGTAGCGCGGCACAAGCGATGGCGCGCCCGGGCTTCCTGACACCCGCGGGCGGTTCTCACCGGTTCGCCCCGGCCGGGCGCGATCGCGCACCGGGACGCCGCTATAGGTGAAGCCGGCCGCGCGCGAGGCCTCGCGCACGGCGCCGGCCTGCCTCCGGACGCGGGGAAAAACCGCCAACCGGGCGAGGCCGGATCGCCGAATCCGCGGGCGGGCACGCGGATCGGGTTCGCGACCACAAGCCCCCGGGAGGACGATCGTGGCAAGGACCATTCCCGCATCCGCGCTCGCTGCAGCGCTGTCCACGGCCGTGCTGCTCGCGGCGACGCCGGCCTCCGCCCAGTACGCCGACGGCGGCATCAGGATCGGCGTGCTGACCGACATGTCCGGCGGCTACTCGGACCTCGCCGGCAAGGGCTCGGTGACGGCGGCGCAGCTCGCGATCGAGGATTTCGGCAGGGCGATCGGCGGCCGCAAGGTCGAGCTGATCTTCGCCGACCACCAGAACAAGGCCGACATCGCCTCGACCATCGCCCGCCGCTGGTTCGACACGGAGGGGGTGGACGCGATCTTCGACACGAACTCGTCGGTGGCGGGGCTCGCCGTGCGCGAGGTCGCCCGCGCCAAGGGCAAGGTCGACATCAATTCCGGCGCCGGCTCGATGGCGCTGACCAACGCCGCCTGCTCGGCCACCGGCGCGCACTGGTCCTGGGACACCCACGCGCTCGCCGCCGGCACCGCCGCGGCGCTGGCCGACGACCCGAAGAACACCTGGTTCTTCATCACCGCCGACTACACCTTCGGCCACGACCTCGAGGCCCAGGTCACCCGCGTGGTGCGGGCCAAGGGCGGCACGGTGCGCGGCTCGGTCAAGCACCCGTTCCCGAACGCCGACTTCTCGTCCTACCTGATCCAGGCGCAGGCCTCGGGCGCCCGGATCATCGGCATGGCCAATGCCGGCGCCGACACGATCAACACCATCAAGCAGGCCGCCGAGTTCGGCATCGCCGAGGGCGGCCAGTCGCTCGGCGGCCTCAACATCTTCCTCACCGACGTCAACTCGGTCGGCCTGAAGGCGGCACAGGGCATGATCCTGACGACGGGCTTCTACTGGGACCTCGACGACCGCACCCGCGCCTTCGCGAAGCGCTTCGGCGAACGCATGGGCGGGCGGATGCCGACCATGGTCCAGGCCGGCGACTACTCGGCGGTGCTGCACTACCTCAAGGCGGCCGAGGCGGCGGGCACCGACGACGGCCTCGCGGTGATGGCCAAGATGCGTGCGCTGCCGATCGAGGACGCCTTCGCGCGCAACGCCAAGCTGCGCCCCGACGGCCGCATGGTCCACGACATGTACCTGGCGCGGGTGAAGACCCCGGCCGAGTCGAAGGGCCCGTGGGACTTCTACACGATCCTCAAGACCATCCCCGGCGACGAGGCCTTCCAGCCGCTGGCGCAGAGCACCTGCAGGCTGGTGACGAACCCGTGACCCCAGCCTTCCCTCTCCCGCAGAGGGGAGAGGGAAGGGGCCCCCCGCTCACAAGGCCGACGGGTGCCGGGCCAGCGGCGTCACCGTCACGCTCATGAACGGGAACAGCGGCAGGCCGGAGAGGATCGCGTGCAGCTCGTCGTGGTCGGCCACGTCGAACACGCTGATGTTGGCGTACTGCCCGGCGATGCGCCAGAGGTGCACCCACCGGCCCGATTCCTGGAGCGCCCGCGCCTGCGCCTTCTCCTCGGCCTTCAACCGGTCGAACTCGGCCGGCGGCAGCTGCGTGGGCGGATGGACGTCCATCCTGACGTGATACAGCATCGCTTCCTCCTCGATGTCCTGTTCGGGAACGCGGCCTTCCGCCGCGAGCGCCGAATGCAGTGCCGGCCAGGATCGCTGCGAGTCTCGCCACCGTCGAATTCTCATCCGTGGAGCCGGCGTCCCTCGCATCGGAGCCTGCGTCGGGTTTCCTTCGCACAAGTCCCGGCGATGGCCGCGCCCCGTGCCGTGCCGGAGCTGTCGCCGGCGTCCGGCGCGGCTTTGCGGCGCCGCGAATCGATGGAATGAAGACCGCGGACATGGGCGCCATCGAGACGCCCAGCCACCATCACCCGCGAGGAAGACGCCCATGACTGCTCCCACCTCGAACCGGCGCGACGTGCTGACGGCCTCGCTGCTCGGTGCTCTGCCCCTCGCGTTCGGCCAGGCCGCCGCCTCACCGCTCGACCCGGAACAGACCATCATCCGCTTGCCGAACCAGCTGGTCTGGACCCCGACGCCGACCTATCCCGACCATTGCTCGGACCGCTGCGCCCTCACCGGCGACAGCAACGGAACCGGCTTCTACTACACGCTCGTGCGGTGGTGGCCCGGCTACATGAGCGCTCCGCACACCTACACGACCGACCGGTTCTGCATGGTGGTGTCCGGCATCTGGTGGTGCAACAGCGGCCCCGACTTCGATCCCGCCTTCTGCGTTCCCGTTCCGGCCGGTAGCTTCGTGCGTCGGGTCGCGGGCACGCCGCACTACGACGGCGTGATCCGCCCCGGGACGGAACCGGCGGTGATCGCGATCTGCGGCCAAGCTCCGGTCAACTATCGCCTCGTCGATCCGAGCCAGCCGGGATGGCGCCGCGTCTGACGCAGACCACGCCCACCCGAAGGCGCGGAAGCCGGTGCGATCACGGCGCCCTCGACCGCCGCCCCCGCCGGGCGGCCGTTGCCGGGCACATGCCGGAGGCGCCCGGCTTGCGCGAAAGGGGGTTGTTGCGGCGCGCGAAACCGGGTCCCCTGCCGGCACGATCGCGAGCCGAGGAGCCCTCATGTCCGACCTGAACGCACGGAAGAACGCGCCCTCGCTGGAGGCGTTCTGGATGCCGTTCACGGCCAACCGCCAGTTCAAGGCGGCGCCGCGGATGTTCGTGGCCGCCGACGGGATGCACTACACCACCGACGACGGCCGCCAGGTGCTCGACGGGACGGCGGGCCTGTGGTGCTGCAACGCCGGGCACGGCCGCCGCGGGATCGCGAGCGCGGTCGAGCGCCAGCTCGCGACGATGGACTTCGCCCCGACCTTCCAGATGGGCCACCCGATCGCGTTCGAATTCGCCGAGCGCCTGGCCGAGATCGCGCCTGGGCCGGCCGGCGCCGCGCTCGACCGGGTGTTCTTCACCGGCTCGGGCTCGGAATCGGTCGACACCGCGCTCAAGATTGCGCTGGCCTACCAGCGGGCGGTCGGCCAGGGCACCCGCACCCGGCTGATCGGGCGCGAGCGCGGCTACCACGGCGTCGGCTTCGGCGGCATCTCGGTCGGCGGCATCGTCTCGAACCGCCGGGCCTTCCCGACGCTGCCGGGCACCGACCACCTGCGCCACACCCACGACCCGGCCCGCAACGCCTTCACCAAGGGCCAGCCCGAGCACGGGGCCGAGCTCGCCGACGACCTCGAGCGCCTCGTGGCGCTGCACGGCGCCGAGACCATCGCCGCCTGCATCGTCGAGCCGGTGGCGGGCTCGACCGGCGTGCTGGTGCCGCCGAAGGGCTACCTCGAGCGCCTGCGCGCGATCTGCGACGCGCACGGCATCCTGCTGATCTTCGACGAGGTGATCTCCGGCTTCGGGCGGCTGGGCGCGCCCTTCGCCGCCGACTTCTTCGGGGTGACGCCCGACCTCGTCTGCACCGCCAAGGGGCTGACCAACGGCACCATCCCGATGGGCGCGGTCTTCGCCGGCCGCCACGTCCACGACGCGCTGATGAACGGCCCGGACGGCATCGAGCTGTTCCACGGCTACACCTATTCCGGACACCCGGTCGCCTGCGCGGCGGGGCTAGCGACCCTCGACATCTACCGCGACGAGGGCCTGCTCACCCGGGCGGCGGACCTCGCCGACGACTGGGCCGCGGCGATGCACGACCTGCGCGGGCGCGCCCGCGTCACCGACATCCGCACCATCGGCCTGATCGCCGGGATCGAGCTGGAACCGCGCCCCGGCGCGCCGGGCAAGCGGGCCTACGACGTGTTCGTCGACTGCTTCGCGCGCGGCCTGCTGATCCGCGTCACCGGCGACATCGTCGCGCTCTCGCCGCCGCTGATCCTGGAGCACGGCCAGATCGGCGAGATCGCGCAGGTGCTGGGCGACGCGATCGACCGGGTGGCGTGAGGCCGGGGGCCCGGTTCCGCAATCCGGGCGATGCGGGCACCTCCCCTCCCCCGCAGAGGGGGAAGGGAAGAGGCGTCTTCGCTGCAACGCAACGCACGCCCGCTGGTTGAACCCGCATACGAAGGCCGCGCGCCTTCGGCAGCGAGGGTCATGCATGACGGGTTCGGTTCTGATCGTGGGCGCCAGCGGCATCGTCGGGAGCGCGGCCGCCGAGCGGTTCTCCGCCGAGGGCTGGGCGGTGGCGGGGCTGGCGCGCAAGCCCGTGGCGCAGGACGGCGTCGTGCCCGTCGCCGCCGACCTGCAGGATCCGGCCTCCCTCCGGCGGGCGCTTGCGGGCCTCAAGCCGAGCCACGTGGTGCTCGCGACCTGGATGCGCCGCGACACCGAGGCCGAGATGATCCGCGTCAACGGCGCGATGGTGGAGAACCTGCTCGACGCGCTGCGGCCGGCTGCCTCGCTCCGGCACGTCGCCCTGGTCACTGGCCTGAAGCACTATCTCGGCCCGTTCGAGGCCTACGGGAAGGGCTCGGTGCCGCAGACCCCGTTCCGCGAGGACCAGGGCCGGCTCGACGTCGAGAACTTCTACTACGCCCAGGAGGATGCGGTGTTCTCGGCCGCCGCCCGCGACGGCTTCCGTTGGAGCGTCCACCGCCCGCACACGATCATCGGCAAGGCGGTCGGCAACGCCATGAACATGGGCACGACGCTGGCCGCCTACGCCACCCTGTGCCGCGAGACCGGCCGGCCGTTCCGCTTCCCAGGCTCCGGCATGCAGTGGAGCGGGCTGACCGACATGACCGACGCGCGGCTGCTCGCCCGCCACCTGCTCTGGGCCTCGACCAGCGCCGACGCGGCCAACCAGGACTTCAACGTCGTCGACGGCGACGTCTTCCGCTGGAGCTGGATGTGGGGCCGGATCGCGGCCTGGTTCGGGCTGACGCCCGAGCCGTTCGACGGCACGGTGCGGCCGCTCGAGGCGCAGATGGCCGAGGACGGCCCGGTCTGGGCCGAGATCGCTTCGCGCCACGGCCTCGCCGAGCCCGACCTCGCCAAGCTCGCCTCGCCCTGGCACACCGACGCCGACCTCGGCCGGCCGATCGAGGTGGTCACCGACATGAGCAAGAGCCGTCGGCTCGGGTTCCTCGCCTACCAGCCGACCGACGACGCATTCTTCGACCTGTTCACCCGCCTGCGGGCCGACCGGCTGATCCCGTGAGCCGCGCCTGACGGGACGGCCGGCGCGATCCCGCATCGAGCCGGCCGATGCCTCGCCCCGGCGGCGTAGACCGGCAAGGTCGCGCCAAAGGGAAATCTTGCGCATCCGAGGACCGTCCGGTCCTTATAGGGTGATCTTAACCGGGATCGACAATCACGGAGCCTTGCGACGAAGGATTCCGCGATGCTGGCCCATTTCTCGATCCGTGCGCGCCTGGTCGGCGCGGTGCTGGTGCTGTTCCTGCTGACGGCCGGGCTCGGCGGCTTCTGCTATGCGCGCCTGCACGCCCTCAGCACCGTGACCGACGCGCTCGCGGGCAATGCGCTGCCGTCCACCCGCATCCTCGGGCGGCTCGCCACCAACTTCGAGGCGCTGCGCAGCCGGCAGCTCGCCTACCTCGTCTCCAGCGACGAGCGGCGGCCGCAATCGCTGCCGCGGCTGCGCGCCAGCATGGCCGAGCTGGACGCGGACCTGAAGGACTATGCCGGCTTCGTCAGCCCCGGCGAGGAGGCGCTGTGGGAGGCGGTGAAGGCAACCGTGCCGGCCTACTCGGCGATGGGCGAGGAATTCCTGCGGCGGCTGCAGGCGGGCGACGCGAAGGGCGCGAGCGCGCACCTCCTCGATGGCATGCTCCCCGCGCTCAACGCCGCGCGCGCCGCGCTGAAGGCCGACCTCGCCTTCAACGACGCCGCCGGCCGGGCGAGCGCCGAGAGCGCCACGGCGCTCGGCGAGCAGGCGCGCTTCGCCATCGCCGTCGGCCTCGGCCTCGTCGCGGCGACGGCGTTGGCGGTCGGATGGATGTCGGTGTTCACGATCTCCGTGCCGGTGCAGCGGATGGCCCGGGTGATGGACACGGTGGCGGCGGGCGACACCGCGATCGCCGTGCCGCATACCGGCGAGCGCAGCGAGATCGGCGCCATGGCGGCGGCGGTGCAGGTGTTCAAGGACAACCTGATCCGCACCCGCAAGCTCGAGGCCGACACGGCGCAGGCGCGGCTGGCGGCCGAGGCGCAGCGCAAGGCCGGCATGCGCCAGATGGCCGACGACTTCGAGGCGGCGGTCGGCGGGATCATCGGCATGGTGTCGTCCTCGGCGACCGAGCTGCAGGCCACCGCCCAGACCCTGACCGCGACGGCGACCGAGACGGCCGGCCAGTCCACCACGGTCGCGGCCGCGGCCGAGGAGGCCGGCACCAACGTCAACACGGTGGCGGCGGCCGCCGAGGAGCTCGGCTCCTCGGTGGCCGAGATCGGCCGGCAGGTCGGCGGCTCGGCCGAGCTCGCGCATCTGGCCGTGCGCGAGGCCGACCAGACCGGCGCCCGGGTGCAGGAGCTGAGCGCGGCGGTGTCGCGGATCGGCGCCGTGGTCGGGCTGATCTCGGACATCGCCGGCCAGACCAACCTGCTGGCCCTGAACGCCACCATCGAGGCGGCCCGCGCCGGCGCGGCCGGCAAGGGTTTTGCCGTGGTCGCCTCCGAGGTGAAGGCCCTGGCCGAGCAGACCGCCAAGGCGACGAGCGAGATCTCGGGCCAGATCGCGCAGATCCAGGCCTCGACCGGTCAGGCGGTCGCCTCGATCGGCGGGATGACCGGGCGCATCCGCGAGATCAACGCGGTGGCCACCGCGATCGCGGCGGCGGTCGAGGAGCAGGGCGCGGCGACCCAGGAGATCGTGCGCAACGTCGGCCAGGCGGCGATGGGCACGGCCGAGGTGACCAGCAACATCACCGGCGTCGCCGGCGCCGCCGAGGAGACCGGGGCGGCCGCGACCCAGGTGCTCGGCGCGGCGTCCGAGCTGTCGCGCCAGTCCGAGCACCTCGCCGCCGAGGTCGGGCGCTTCCTCGCCACCGTGCGCGCCGCCTGACCGGGCGGGATCAGGCCGGCTCGGTCCCGCACCATTCGGCGACGAACAGCGCCATCGCCGTGGTGATGCGCCGGACCGAGGCGAGGCTGACGCGCTCGTCGAAGCCGTGGATGTTCTCGCTCCGCGGGCCGTAGCACAAGGCCGGCACCCGCTCGTAGAGGGCGTGCACCCGGGTATCGAGGTAGCAGGGCGACATGACGCTCGTGAGCGCCGTCCCGACCGCCGCGCGGTGGGCGGCGGCGAGCACGTTCTCGGCGTCCGAGCCCGGCTCCAGCACGTAGCCCTCGGCGAAGAAGCCGTCGAAGCTCACCCGCGGCGGCGTGCCCGACAGGAACGGGTCGGTGCGGGCGAAGGCGCCGACCGCCGCCTCGATCTCGGCGGCGGCGTCGGCCGCGCGGAGGCCGGGATAGAGCGCGATCCGGCAGCCGATGCGGCACCAGGCCGGCACCGAGGAGATCCAGTCGCCGCCCTCGATCCGGCCGATATTGAGGTTGATCGGGTGCTCGGCCTCGGCGAAGTGCGGCCGGCCGGCCCGGTCGGCGTTCCAGCGCGCCTCGACCGCGCGCAGGGCGCCGATCACCCGGTAGGTCGCGTCGATGGCGTTGGCGCCGGCCCCCATCTCGCGCACGTGCACCGGGCGCCCGCGCACCTCGACCGTGAACCACAGCACGCCGGTGTTGGCCCGCACCAGGGCCTCGTCCATCGGCTCGGGGATCAGCACCGCGTCGGCGCGGTAGCCGCGCAGGTGCGCCGCGAGCGCGCCGTTGCCGGTGGATTCCTCCTCGACCACCGACTGGATCGTCACGGTGGCGGCCGGCTGCAGGCCGATGCGGCGCAGGGCGTCGAGGGCGAATAGGTTGGCCGCGTGCCCCGCCTTCATGTCGGCGGCGCCGCGCCCGTACATCCAGTCGCCGGCGATCACCGGATCGAAGGGCGGGTGCGTCCACAGATCGAGCGGCCCGGGGGGCACCACGTCGACATGGGCCTGGAGGATCAGCGAGCGCCCGCGTTCGTCCCGCGGCCGGTGGATGCCGACCACCACCGGCGCCTCGGAATGCCCGGCCGCGACCTTGGCGCCGCCGGGATGGGCCTCGACCGCGGCGGCGTCGATGCCGAACCGCTCGGTGGCGTAGCCGCGCGCGCGGAAGCCGCGGAACACGAAATCCTGGATCGCGTGCTCGGCGCCGCGGGTCGAGCCGAACCGCACCAGCGCCTGGGTGTGGGCGACCTGGTCGGCGAACCCGTCCGCGACGGAAGCCGCGATGCGGGCGGCCAGGGCAGGATCGAGGCGCATGCGGGGTCCTCAGGGCTCGCGACGGCGGAACGCCGCGAGCCTACCGCGCCCGCGCGCGCCGGCCTAGGCGAAGGCCGGCGCGGCATGCCTTCGCGCAGCGGTCGCCGGCGAGACGACTGGAAGCCCTGGGCTGGATCGCACGCGTCGCCCCATCGAATGCGGAACGCGATCGGGACATCGCCTCGTTCCGACGCCGCGATTCGCCCCGAGGTCACCCGACCTCGTCGCCTCGGAGATCTTGCGGTTCGCGCGCAGGCCGGCTGCGCTGGGCGATCGCCTTGCCGACCGTGAACAGGAGCGTCCGACTCATCGTCTTCATCTCGTGCGTGCCGTGCTCGTCGATGACGGCATGCGCGGCCATGACCGCGTCGGCGACCGCATTCAGATCAGGCGTGTGATCCACAAGCATTTCCTTCCTGCACGGAAAGATAAAATGTAAAATTTTTACAGAGCTGTGCCTGTCTCTATTTTTGTACATTATTTACGATTTTACTACCCCCTCTGCAATGCTAAGATGCATTCCTGTCGAGCTAGAGACGGATACACGAGGGAATAAGATGGATATGCCGACACCTAAGGGGACCGACATGGCCCCTGAAGGCAGCGGTTCCGAGACGCTCGCTCAGCTCGCGCTGATGCTCGGCTGCTCCCCAGACTCATTCTTCGAGCAGTCCAACGCCGGCTACCCGAAGGATGCCTCGCTGCTCATCCAGACTTGGCTGGCGATCAAATCGCCGAAAGGGCGCGACGCGGTGTTCGCGTTCGCCCGCGAGATGCTGCGGGCGGAGAAGCAGTAAGATCACGCGGATTGCTCGGCACCTCTCCCTTGGATGGAGAATCGGATCACGCTCGATAAGTAAAAATATGACGATTTATCCGGGAATTCCACCTGATTAATGTCCATGGTACGGCTCGGAGCGATTGCTGATCTATGTATCGCGCACCATGTATTCTCGGTGGTCGGCTCGTTTCAGGGCGCTGACGATTGAGGGACAGCGTGTGCTCTTGCCCGCAACGCGAGAGCACACGTGGCAGATCTCCAGCAGGCCGCCCTGCGCAACCGCCTCCTGCGCGCGCTGCCTCCGGAGGACTTCGCCGCCCTGGCGCCTGCGCTGCGTCCCGAGGCGATCTCGCTCCGGCGCGTGCTCATCTCGGCCAACACGCAGATCACGAGCGTCCACTTCGTGGAGGCGGGCATTGTCTCCGTCACCTCCGATGCGCCCAGCGGCCGCATCGAGATCGGGCTGCTCGGCCGCGAAGGCTTGGTCGGGGCCGCCCCGGTCCTGCTCGACGACGACCGCAGCCCGTTCACCCACTTCGTGCAGGCGGCCGGGCACGTCTTGACGGTCGATGTGCCCGACCTGCGCGCCGAAGTGGAGCGACGCCCCGCCCTACGGAGCCTCCTGCACCGATACATCCAGACCCAAACCATCCAGACCGCGCAGACCGCGTTCGCGAACGCCCGCGGCGGTACGCCGACCCGCCTCGCCCGTTGGCTGCTGATGTGTCACGATCGCGGCGAGGGAGACGACATCACGGTCACGCAGGAGTTCATGTCGCTGATGCTGGGCGTCGAACGGCCCGGCGTGACGATGGCGATGAAGGTTCTCGAGAAGGACGGCCTCGTCGGCAAGCGCCGGGGCCACGTCCAGATCATCGACCGCGAGCGTCTGCTCGATGTGGCGGGGGACGGCTACGGCTTGGCCGAGACCGAGTACGCCCGGCTGATCGAGGGAAGCGACGCTCCGGAGGCGCGGTAGTCCGCGCCACGACCGCGTCACGGGTCGGGCCGACACCGAGCCGCGAAAGGGACTTGCCGCCGGTGGATGCCCGCGGGGCGGACGCCTCGGGAGCGGCCGTCGCGCGCCCGCCGGCTCGCGACCCGCCTCATGCCAAGCCTCGCCGAGCGTGACGCATCGAGCCTTGGCCCCCGCGACTGCGGGGCGGCGGTCGTCCACCGGACCTCATGGGTCCTGACCCATGAGACCCGGTATCAATCGTGCGCCGCGGGGATCGCGCCATCGATGCGCGCTGCGGTGACGCTCACCCGCACGCGGTGCCAGCAGGCGCAGAGGTAGCCCTTGTGGTTCCAGGTGTCGTCCGGCAGCGCCGGCTGCGTCTGGCCGGCGGCGTCCCAGGCGCGGACCGCGAGCTCGTGCTCGCCCGGCGGCAGATCGAGCTCCACCGCCCAGAACGTCCAGGCGAACGGCGCGCCGGCCGCGTGCTCCAGGTCGGCCTGCCGCCAGGACCGGCCGCCGTTGCCGGAGACGTCGACGCGCACGATGGCCCGGTCGCCGCTCACCGCGTAGCAGCGAACCCTGGTGCGACCGGCGCGGAGGGCGGCGCCGCGCTCCGGCTCGCAGATCGCGGCGTTCAGCGGCATCGTGTCGATGGTGTGCCCCCGGGCCGGGTCCGCCGTCTCGGCGCCGACGTCGGGCGGGTACAGCTTGTAATCCTCGGCCTGGATCGGGTTGTCGGACGGGCGATCCTGCACGGCGAGGCGCCGGAGCCATTTGGGGCTGCGCACGCCGGCGAATCCCGGCACCACCGCGCGGACCGGGAAGCCGTGCTCGGGCAGCAGGGCTTCCCCGTTCATGGCGTAGGCGAGCAGGGTCTCGGGCGCCATCGCCTTGGCGAGCGGGATCGAGGCGCCGTACGGGCGGCCGTCCACCCGGTCGTGGCTCTCGAAGGCCACGTGGAGGTCCGCGCCCTCGGTGACGCCCGCCGCGCGCAGGAGGTCGCCGAGGCGCACGCCCGTCCACGCGGCCGTGCCAATCGCCCCGGCATCCCACGGGTCGCCCGAGACCGGGGCGACCGCCCGCATGTCGGCGCGCCGGTTGCCGGCGCACTGCAGCGTCGCCGTGACCGTGACCTGCGGGAAGCGGGTCCGCAGGTCGTGCAGCGAAAGCGCCCGCGCGGCACCGTCTCCGCCCTCGACGGCGAGGCGCCAGGTGTCGGGGTCGAGGTCCGGCAGGTCGCCGTGCGAGCGGACGTAGAAGTCCTCCGCCGGGGTCCGGTATGCGGCCCGCAACCGGGCGAGCGGCGGCTCGGCGTTGTAGGGCCGATCGCCGTGGACGATCAGGCGCGCCTTTCGCTCGGCCAGGCTCGACATCGGGGCTCCCGTTCGGATGCGGACACGGGCCATGAACGCGCCGGCGGCGCGAAGGCTCACGCGCCGCCCCGAAACGGCCCGGGCGACATCGTCACAGGCGTTGGCGCGATCCCGCGCGCCCCGATCCCGGGGATCGGGTCCGGGCCGGGGAGCCCGAGCGGCTACTTCGTGGCGTGGAGGGTCGGCGGCCCGAGATGCTGCAGGAAATCCGGCTTGCCGAGGCTCACCCCGGCGGCCCGCAGAATGCCGTAGGCCGTGGTGACGTGAAAGAAGAAGTTCGGAAGCGCGAAGCCGGTGAGGTAGCCCTGCCCGCTGAAGCGGTATCCCATGCCGTTCGGGAACGTCAGCTCCACCGCGCGCTCCGCACCGAGGGCCAGAGCCGCCGGATCGACGCCCTCGACGAAGGCGATCGTCCGGGCGCAGCGCGCCTTGAGCTCGGCGAAGCTCGCCTCGACGTCGGGCATCGCGGGCGCCGCGATCCCGGCGAGCCGGGCCACCGCGTTCTTCGCGCTGTCGGACGCCATCTGATACTGGGCCGGCAACGGCTTCATGTCCGGAGCCAGCCGCCGGCCGAGCAGGTCGGCCTCCGGCTTCTCCGCCGCCGCCTTGTCGAGCCACGCGCTCATGTTGCCAAGCGCGTGGACGAAGACCGGGACGCTGACGTCGTGGATGCTGATGCTCATCCGGCCTGGCTTAGGCGGCGGCCCGGGACGACGCGGTGACGGGGCGCACACCGCGCGCGGGCACGCCGGGCGACGGGGCCGCACGGCCGGCGGGTCGCGTCGG